>JBOHCZ010000443.1:0-3571 GCA_050699195.1 Streptomycetales bacterium | reverse complement strand
GAGCAGCGACGGACCTGACCCCGACCCGCCCGCAGGGCCCGACGGGCCCCCCGAGCCCGGCACGCAAGGCGACGCGGCACCGCGGCGAGGGCCAGTGGGCCCTTGGCCACCGCGAGCCGCTCAACGCCAACGAGCAGATGAAGAAGGACGACGACGCCCTCAACGTCCGCCGGCGCATCGTCGAGCGCTACGCCCTCGGCGGCTTCGCCTCCATCGACCCGGGCGACCTGCGGGGGCGGTTCCGCTGGATGGGGCTCTACACGCAACGCCGGCCCGGCATCGACGGCGGCAGGACGGCCACGCTGGAGCCCGAGGAGCTCGAAGACGAGCTCTTCATGATGCGGATCCGCCTCGACGGAGGGCGACTCGACCTCGCGCAGCTGCGCGCCGTCGGCGAGGTCTCGACCACCTACGCACGCGACACCGGCGACATCACCGACCGGCAGAACATCCAGCTGCACTGGGTGCGTATCGAGGATGTCCCGAGGATCTGGGCCACCCTGGAGGCCGTCGGCCTCGACACCATGGAGTCCTGCGGCGACTGCCCGCGCGTGCTGATCGCCTCACCCGTGGCGGGCGTCGAGGCCGGCGAGATCGTCGACCCCACGCCAGCGGTCGAGGAGATCACCCGCCGTTACCTGGGCAGCCCGGAGTTCTCCAACCTGCCACGCAAGTACAAGAGCGCGCTCACCGGCTCGCCGAGTCAGGACGTCGCCCACGAGGTCAACGACGTGTCGTTCGTCGGGGTGTACGGCCCGGGCGGCAAGCCGGGCTTCGACCTGTGGGTCGGCGGAGGGCTTTCGACGAACCCGAAGTTCGCGGTGCGCCTCGGCGCGTTCGTGCCGCTCGACGAGGTTCCGGAGGTCTGGGCCGGGGTCACGAGGATCTTCCGCGATTACGGCTACCGCCGGCTGCGCCACCGCGCCCGGCTGAAGTTCCTGGTCCATGATTGGGGAGCCGAGCGGTTCCGGCAGGTCCTCGAGGACGAGTACCTGGGCCGCAGGCTCACCGACGGCCCGTCCCCTCCCCCGCCGCCGCAGGACCGGCGCGACCATGTCGGGGTGCACCGGCAGGCCGACGGGCGGTACTTCGTGGGCTGCGCCCCGCGCGCCGGCCGGGTCAGCGGCAGCACGCTCGCCAAGATCGCCGACGTCGCCGAGGCGCACGGCAGCGGGCGCGTGCGCACCACCCCGCACCAGAAGCTGCTCATCCTCGACGTGCCCGAAGACCGGGTGGACAGCCTCGTGACCGCCCTGGAAGCCCTCGATCTTCCGGTGCGCCCGAGCACCTTCCGGCGCGGCACGATGGCCTGCACCGGCCTCGAGTTCTGCAAGCTCGCGATCGTCGAGACCAAGGCCCGCGCCAACCGCGTGATGGACGAGCTGGAGCGGCGGCTGCCCGACTTCGCGGAGCCGCTGTCGATCAACATCAATGGCTGCCCGAACTCCTGCGTACGCATCCAGGTGGCCGACATCGGGCTCAAGGGCCAGATCGTGCTGGACGGCGAGGGCAACCAGGTCGAGGGCTACCAGGTACATCTAGGGGGGCTGCTCGGCGAGGACCCCCACTTCGGCAGGAAGGTCCGCGGCCACAAGGTGACCGCGGACGAGTTGCCCGACTACATCGAACGGGTGGTACGCAACTTCGACGCCCAGCGCACCGGCGGCGAGACGTTCAGTTCCTGGGTGGCCCGCGCGAAGGAGGAGGATCTCGGGTGAGCGGCGATCTCAAGGCGCTGGCCGCCCGGGCCGGGCGGGAACTGGAGTGGGCGACCGCCGAGGAGATCCTGCGATGGGCCGTCGAGACGTTCGGCGACCGGTTCTGCATCGCCTCGTCGATGGCCGACGGGGTGCTCGTGCATCTCGCGGCACGCGTCAAGCCCGGCATCGACGTGGTGTTCCTCGACACCGGCTACCACTTCGCCGAGACGATCCGTACCCGCGACGCCGTCGCGGCGGCCAACGACGTCAACGTCGTCACGGTGCAGCCGGAGCAATCGGTGCCCGAGCAGGACGCCGCGTACGGCACCCGGCTGCACGACCGCGACCCCGACCTGTGCTGCGCACTGCGCAAGGTGGCCCCGCTGGAGAAGGCGCTTGCCGGGCGCTACGACTCCTGGGCCACCGGTCTGCGCCGCGAGCAGTCGCTGACGCGGTCCGGGACCCGGGTCGTGACCTGGGACGCCGGCCGTGGCAAGGTCAAGGTGAGCCCGATGGCACGCTGGACACGGCAGGATGTGGACCGGTACGTGGCGGAGCACCAGGTGGTGCAGAATCCTCTGCTGTCGGAGGGTTACGCCTCGATCGGCTGCGCGCCCTGCACGAGGCGGGTCGCCGTGGGCAGCGACCCGCGCAGCGGCCGCTGGAGCGGGTTCACCAAGACCGAATGTGGGATTCACAGATGACGACAGAACTGCCGACGGAACCGGCGACGGGACACGACGTGCCGCAGGGACGCGGTGCGACCGTATGGCTCACGGGCCTGCCCAGCGCCGGCAAGACCACGATCGCGACCGCGCTGGCCGACCGCCTGCGCCGCGAGGGTCACCGCGTCGAGGTGCTCGACGGCGACGAGCTGCGCCGCAACCTGACCGCGGACCTGGGTTACAGCCGCGAGGACCGCAACGTCAACGTGCGCCGCGTCGGGTACGTCGCCGAGCTGCTCGCCCGCAACGGGATCAAGGCGATCGTGCCGGTCATCGCGCCCTACGCGGAGAGCCGGGGTGCGGTGCGGTCCCGCCACGAGGCGACCGGTGCGCCCTACGTCGAGGTCCACGTGTCGACCCCGATCGAGGTGTGTTCCGACCGTGACGTCAAGGGCCTCTACGCGAAGCAGCGCGACGGCGAGATCAGCGGGCTGACCGGTGTCGACGACCCGTACGAGATCCCGGAGAGCCCAGAGCTGCGTCTCGACGCCCACGAGCAGACCGTCGCGCAGTCGGTCGACGGCGTGCACGCTGCGCTGTCGGCGCGCAACCTCGCGTGACCCCCGGATGAGGTAGAGGCGGGTCGCGATGAGAGGCGGGCACGAACCGGTGCTGCTGGGTATCGCCCACGGTAGCCGGGACCCCCGCTCGCCCGCGACGGTCGAGGCGCTGCTCGCCCGCGTCCGGGAGCTGTCCCCTGGGCTGCGGGTCGAGACCGCCTACCTCGACCACTGCCCGCCTGCCGTGCCGCAGACGGTGGACAGGCTCGCCCGGTCGGGCTGCCGTGCGGTCGTGGCCGTGCCGCTGCTGCTCAGCGCCGCCTACCACGCAAGGGTCGACGTTCCCGCCGCGCTGCACCGGGCCGGGCAGCGGCACCCACGCCTGGCGCTGCGGGTAGGGCGGACGCTGGGGCCCGACGCCCTGCTCGTGGCCGCGCTGGAGCGGAGGCTCCGCGAGGCCGGGGTAGACCTGGGCGACCCCCGGACCGGGGTGGTGCTGGCGGCCGCCGGGACGTCCGATTCCGCCGCCAACGCGGTCGTCGAGCGTGTCGCGCGCCGGTGGGCGCGGCGCGGCTGGGCGGAGGTGGTGACCGCGTTCGCCTCGGCCGCGCCACCCACGGTGGGCGAGGCGGTCGCCGGGCTGCGG
>JBOHCZ010000442.1:0-12580 GCA_050699195.1 Streptomycetales bacterium | reverse complement strand
CACCAGCGGCGGCTCCCGGGCCCGCCATCCGCCACCCGCCACTAGTCGTGCGCCGCCCGCCGCTGTCACGCTGTCTGCCATCGCTCGCCGACGCAGCCCGTACCTGCCGCCTGCCGAGGGATAGGTCCCATGCTCGCGTACGCCGCCCGCAGATTCGCCGTCTCGGTGCCCGTCATCCTGGCATCGACCTTCATCGTCTTCCTCCTGGTCTCCCTTTCCGGTGACCCGCTCTCCCAGCTGCGCACGCTCAACCCGCCACCGCCCCCTGAGACGATCGCGCTGATGGAGCGGCGGCTGCACCTCGACCAGCCGCTGCCGCAGCGCTACTGGACCTGGCTCAGCGGCCTGGCACACGGTGACTTCGGGCCTTCGGTGCGCAGCAACGTCGACATCGGAGCCGAGATCGTCGACCGCTTCGCCGTCACGCTGCGGCTCATCGTCCTCGCGATGCTCGTGGCGCTGCTGCTCGCGGTCATCGTCGGTGTGATCAGCGCGGTCCGGCAGTACTCCGGGCTCGACTACACCTCGACGTTCGCGGGCTTCCTGTTCCTCTCGATGCCCTCGTTCTGGCTCGCGATCCTGCTCAAGCAGGCCGGCATCAACTTCAACATCGCGGTCGACAAGCAGGTGCTCTTCACGATCGGCGACAGATCGGTGTTCATCGAGGGCGGCACCTGGGCGCATGTCACGGACATCCTCGGGCACATGGTCCTTCCGACGATCTCCCTGGCGCTGATCTCGTTCGCGTCGTGGAGCCGCTTCCAGCGGGCGTCGATGCTCGAGGTGCTGGGGAGTGACTACGTGCGGCTGGCCCGGGCGAAGGGGCTCAGGCAGGGCCAGGTCATGATCAAGCACGCGCTGCGGACCGCTCTCATCCCGCTCACCACGGTCACCGCGCTCGACCTGAGCGCGATCATCTCCGGCGCGCTGATCACCGAGACCGTCTTCCAGTGGCACGGCATGGGGGACTTCCTGTTCACCTCGATCCGGGAGAACGACGTGTACGCGGTCGAGGCCTGGCTGCTCGTCTCGGCGGCGACCATCATCGTCTTCAACCTCATCGCCGACCTGCTCTACGCCGTGCTCGACCCGAGGATCCGCTATGACTGACCGCCGGGGAGCCGGGACCGTCGAGCGGGAGTTCACCGTCGAGGCACGCAGCCAGTCCAGGCTGGTGCTCCGGCGCTTCCTGCGGCACCGGCTCGCCGTCGCGAGTCTGGTCGTCTTCGTCGGGGTGATCGTGCTGGCCTTCGTCGGCGGGGCGCTCTGGCACTACGCGTACTTCCAGATCACCCCGGACGAGTCCGCGGCGCCGTCCTGGAAGCATCCCTTCGGCACCGACTCCGTCGGACACGACTCCTTCGCCCAGGTGTTACGCGGCACCCAGCGCTCGATCGAGATCGCACTGCTCGTCGCCCTGCTCTCGACGGCCGCGGGCACCGTCTGGGGTGCGGTGGCGGGCTACTACCGGGGCTTCGCGGACAACATCATGATGCGCGTCTCCGACCTCATCCTCACGCTGCCGCTGATCGCCGTCGCGGCCGTACTCGGCCAGAACGCCGGAGGTACCTGGTGGCTGGTCGCCCTCATCATCGCCGCCCTCCAGTGGGCCTACGTCTCCCGCGTCGCCCGCGGCGTGGTGCTCTCGCTGCGGGAGAAGGAGTTCATCGAGGCGGCGAAGGCGCTGGGTGCCAGCGACACGCGCATCATCTTCCGTCACCTGGTGCCCAACGCGCTCGGCACGATCATCGTGAACACGACGATCCTGGTCGCGCTCGCGATCCTGCTGGAGACCGCGCTGTCCTTCCTCGGCTTCGGCGTACGTGCCCCCGACACCTCGCTCGGGCTGCTCGTGAACCAGGCGCAGACCGCGGTCTCGACCCGGCCCTGGTTGTTCTACTTCCCCGGCCTGTTCATCATCGTCATCGCGCTGACGATCAACTTCATCGGCGACGGGCTGCGGGACGCATTCGACCCCAAGCAGACGAAGGTGCGGGAATGAGCAGGCAGTCAGAGGCTCCCGTGGCAGGGCCCGGCACCCCAGGCGAGACGATCCTCGAGGTGACGGACCTCAGCGTCGAGTTCCCCACCGACGACGGCGTCGTCCGGGCCGTTCGGGGCGTGAGTTTCGGGCTGCGCAGTGGTGAGGTGCTCGGCATCGTCGGTGAGTCGGGGTCGGGCAAGTCCGTCACGTCACTGGCCGCCATGGGCCTGCTGCCGGGTACGGCGAGGATCTCGGGTTCGGTGCGCTTCGGAGACCAGGAGCTGCTCGGCGCCACCGACCGGGAGTTGAGCCGCATCCGCGGCAAGGAGATCGCGATGATCTTCCAGGACCCGATGACGTCCCTCAACCCCGTCTACACCGTGGGCCAGCAGATCGCGGAGGCGATCCGCGCACACCACGACATGAGCAAGCGCGCGGCCTTCGAACGCGCCATCGAGCTGCTGAACGTCGTCAGCATCCCCAATCCCCGCGCGCGGGCGGCCAGCTACCCCCACGAGCTCTCGGGCGGCATGCGCCAGCGCGTGGTCATCGCCATCGCCATCGCCAACGACCCCGACATCATCATCGCCGACGAGCCGACCACGGCCCTCGACGTCACCGTGCAGGCGCAGATCCTGGAGACGCTGGAGAAGGCGAAGGTCGAGACCGGGGCGGCGCTGATCCTGATCACCCACGACCTCGGGGTGATCGCCGGCCAGGCGGACCGGGTGCTCGTGATGTACGCGGGCACGGTCGTCGAGGTCGGCACGGCGGAAGAGATCTTCTACACCCCGCGGATGCCCTACACGCTCGGGCTGCTCGGCAGCCTGCCGCGGCTCGATGACGAGCACCGGGAGCGGCTCACGCCCATCGTCGGGTCACCGCCGTCGCTGATCAACCTCCCGCCCGGATGCCCGTTCACCCCCCGGTGCCCGCTCGCCGAGCCGGTCTGCGACCGTACCGAGCCGGACCTGCGCCCCACGACGGGATCACGACATCTCAGCGCCTGCCACTTCAGCCCCCGGCTCGAAGGCGCCGTGCCGCGTGACCTGTTCCGTCCCGGCTCCCTCGACGCCGACGCCGTCGCCGCCGTATCGGCGATCACGGGGGGCGAGCGGTGAGCAGGCCCCCGAAAGGTCAGGAAGCCGGCGACGGGCACGGTCCGGTGCTGTCCGTGCGCAACCTGGTCAAGCACTTCCCGGTGCGCAGCCAGGGCGTGATCCGGCGCAGGGTCGGCGAGGTGCACGCGGTGTGCGACGTGTCGTTCGACCTCTACCCCCACGAGACCCTCGGTCTTGTGGGGGAGTCGGGCTGCGGCAAGACCACCACCGCGCGGGTGCTGCTCAACCTCGCGCCCGCCACCTCCGGTGAGGTCGTCTTCGGCGACACGACCATCAGCACGCTGTCCCGCCGTGACATGCGGGGGCTGCGTCGCGACCTGCAGATCGTGTTCCAGGACCCCTACGCCTCGCTGGACCCCCGGATCCCGGTGGGCGAGATCGTCGCCGAACCGCTGCGCATCCACGGTCTGTACGGGCGCGACGGCCGTGACCAGGTCCGGGCGCTGCTGCGGCTCGTCGGGCTCAACCCCGAGCACAGCAACCGCTTCCCGCACGAGTTCTCCGGTGGGCAGCGCCAGCGCATCGGCGTGGCGCGCGCTTTGGCGCTGCGCCCCCGCGTGCTCGTCCTCGACGAGCCGGTGTCGGCGCTGGACGTCTCCATCCAGGCCGGCGTGATCAACCTGCTCGAGGATCTGCAGGGGCAGCTGGGGCTGTCCTATCTGTTCGTCGCACACGACCTTTCTGTGGTACGTCACATCGCCGAGCGGATCGCCGTGATGTACCTGGGCCGGATCGTCGAGACCGCTCCGGCGAACGAGCTCTTCCGGCGCGCCGCCCACCCCTACACCCAGGCGCTCATCTCCGCGATCCCGCTGCCGGACCCGCGCAAGGAGCGCGCCCGGCGGCGGATCATCATCGGCGGCGACGTGCCGAACCCGGCAAGCCCCCCGAGCGGCTGCCGGTTCCGCACCCGCTGCCCGAAGTTCGCGGACCAGCTCAGCGAGAGCGAGCGGCGCAGGTGCATCGAGGAGGTCCCCGCACTCGTCGACCGCGGGCAGGGCTTCCCCACGGCCTGCCACTACGCCGAGAGCCTCGCTCTGCTCTAGGCCAGCTCGAACCAGACGGTGCGCCCGCCCTCATCCCCCGCAACGCCCCACGCGGCAGCGGTCAGGTCCACGAGCAGGAGTCCGCGGCCACCCGGTGCCTCCGGGTCCTCCTCGGCGACGGCGGGGGCGGACTCGGACCCGGCGTCGGCGACCTCGACGCGCACACCCGCGCGCGTGATCGTCACGACGACACCGAATCGCCTGCCAGGGACCCCTGACCGGGTATGGAGCACCGCGTTCGACGCGAGCTCGCCGGTCAGGAGCCCTGCCTCGGTCACGTGTCGCGCTCCGACAAGCGCACCGACCCATCGCCGGGCGAGCGGGACCTGAGCGATCGTTCCCGCGAACGTACGCGACCATGTCTGCGTGGCCACGGCCGTGCCGAGCACTCCCGCTTCCCCCTTCCTGCCTGTACCTCCCGAGAAAACCGCTCGCTCACGGTTTCGGCGAGACGCGCGTCGGGGCGGCTCGATGCACGGGGGTGGCGAGCCCGCGCGGGGGGGCGCGCAGGGGGCGCCTTTGCTGGGCCACCGCCTCATCGGTTTGGTCGTCACGTCGTACGCGGGGGGAACTCGTGGCCCGGGCGGGTCTGCGGGGCCGTCATGACGAGGACGTCGCCGTGCGTGCCGTACCCCAGCTGCCGCTCCGCGAACTGATCGCCGTCGAAGGTCACCATGACGTAGCGCGTCCGCCGGTTTTCTGGCACCGGGATGACCATCGGGTGCGGGATGTTGCTGCCGTAGGGCGCCGCCAGCTCGCCCAGCAGGCGTGCCCGCAGGTCATAGACGCGGTAGCGGCGCGCCTCGCCGTCGCTGGCGAGCAGGTACCAGCTGCCACCGATCTTCGCCACGATGGTGCCCTCCGTCTGGCGGGCGGAGGTGTCCCGCCCCGCGAGTGACAGGTCGTCGACGTCGCCGCCCGGGCGGCCGAGGCCGACGGCGGGATGGAACCGGAACGGCGACTGCGACGGGCTCTCGACGAAGGCGACGTGCCAGCGGTCGCCGATGCGTGCCATCGCGGGGTCCCAGCAGCTGGCCCTGGTCGGCAGCGGCATCGGGCGGGTGCGCAGCACGTGGACGCCGGACAGCACGTCATCCCGTACCCGCGTGTAGTGGACGCGCACCCCCTCGGAGGCGAAGTCGCCCCAACCGCTCGCCGCGACGATGAACGCCCCGGCGCGGTCGTCGTAGACGATGTGACCGGCGTGGTCGCCGAGGACGAGGCCGTCGCGCTCGAAGAACAGCTGCGCGACCTGCTCGATCCTGGTCGGGTCGGCCAGGTCGAGCCTCCACACGCCCCAGTGGGCGGCCTCGAAGAATCCCAGTCCCGCCTGGGTGAACGTGAGGTAGGCCCGGCCGTCGCGGATGTAGGGCGTCCCGTCGGCGTAGGTGACGAGATGCGGGTCGCGCACCCCGGCCTGGCCGAAGTAGCCGGCGCGGGCCCCGCCGAGCACGGCGTGGCCTCCGTGCGGCGCGCCGTACCCGTAGGCGTACCGCGACAGGGCCTCCGGCCTGCGGAGGTCGACCAGGGCTGTGATCCGGCTTCGGAGCAGCGGCTGCCACCCCGATCCGGTGTCGGCGAGAGCGACCACGAGGTTCTCGTTCACGGCGAAGGCGAACCGCAACGGGGCCCGCGCGAGCCTGCGCGCCACCCTCGCCTGGGCAGCGACCGTGCCTCTCCCCTGCCTGGTGACCTCGATCGCCACGCGGCTCGTGGCCGGAGTGTAGCGGACGAGTATGGCATCCTCCGGGTCGGCGACCAAGCCGGCGGCGACGCCGTCGCCCGGGTCGGCGACGTCGAGAACCACCGCGGCGAACGGGGCTCTCGGCCCTGCGGGGGCGCGGACGATCCCGCTCGCCGTGCCCGGCTGCCCCTCGTGCTGAACGAAGTTCGGCGCGATCAGGTCGAACGGGCGGTACCGAGCCTGGGTCGTGAAGCGCAGATCGAACAGGGCGGACGGCACCGGTCCCCTTTCACGCACGCAGGCTGCTGCCGTGCGCGAGCCCGAGCACGGCATGCAGGTGCTCGGCCAGGACGACATCCTGCGGATATGTAATCTTGATGTTCGTCGCTTCGCCGGGCACCCAACGCACCTCGACATCGGTGAAGACCTCTACGCACGACGCGGTGTCCGTACCGGTGAAGCCCGCCGCGTCCGCGGCGCGGAAGGCCGCGAGCAGCGGGACCGCGGCGAACGCCTGGGGGGTCTGCACCCGGACCACCGCCGGGGTGCCGCCCGCCACACGGGTCCCGGCGCCACGGACCTCGATGAGGTCATCGGCCGGCAGCCCGGGGACGGCGCCGCCTGCGGCCCGCGCCGCTCGCAGGACATCACCCGCCAGCTGTGCGCTCGCCAGCGGCCTGGCGGCGTCGTGAATGAGGACGGCGTCGACGTCGCCTGCCTCGATGCGGCCTGCCAGATGGCGCAGAGCGTTGTACTCCGAGCTGTGGCGGCTGGCGCCGCCGGCCACCATCTCCACGGCCAGCTCGGCGGCGTCCCGCTCGAGGGCCCGGCGGGCGGCGTCCCGGTCTGCCGGCCGGGTGACGAGCACCAGCGGATGCACGCCCGGCGCCCCGGCGAGCGCACGCAACGCCCACGAGATCAGGGAACGCCCGGCCAGCGGCAGGTAGGCCTTGCTGCGCCCGGCGCGAAGGCGCGCGCCGACACCGCCCGCGAGCACCACTCCCGCAGCATGCGGCTTGCTCTCTGCCATAACCGAACGCTAGGGGAACCGTCGCGGGAACGCGCGGCGTGCCGGCCGGGACGGCCCGAAAGCGGTCGTGGACGATCAGGTCTTTGATCAACCGCCGGAACACACTACAGTTTGTCTCACCCTCCTCGAGGGCCCCTTCAAGGGTGGCGGTGGGCGGGCTCTTCCCCTGTCCCCTGCCCGCTCGCCGCCGCCCGACCCTCCCACTCGCTACGCACCAGCCGCCCGATGAGGTCGACGGCGAGATCGATGTCCGGCGCGCTGTTCGCGATCGCGTCCGCGTACAGGAAGCTCTCGCCGACGCGGACGATCACCAGGGCGAGCGCGCGGCGGTCGATGGCCGGGTGGAACGACCCCCGTTGCTCCTCCTCCTCGAGCAACCGCTCGACGACGGCGACGACCCGGCTCTGGACGGGTCCTCGGGCGGAGGCGAGGACCCGCAGCGCACACTCGGGCTCGGCATCGAGCAGCCGCTGCAGAGCGGGCTGGTGATGCAGCACGCGCATGCTGCGGCCGGCCGCCGCGCGGATCCGCTCGGACCCGCGCACGTGGTCCGTGGCCTCCAGCGCGGGCACGATGACCCCCCGGACGAGGTACCACAGCACGGCGCCGATGAGGAGATCGCGACTACCGACCTTGCGGTAGAGGGTGGAGCGCCCGATGCCGACCTGCGTCGCGAGGGAGGACATGTCGAGCCGCCGTCCCGCGAGGAACGTCTCGAGCGTCACTTTGAAGATGTTCTCGGGAATGTCGCGCGGCGGGGCGATGCCTTCTGGTACAAGCCGCGTCACGTCAGTGACCATCACACCGTATTTTAAGCCCGGTTTTCCCTGTATTGCGGGAAAACCGGAAGGATCACGCGACCCCGAGCAGCGCGGCGAGCTGCTGTGCGTTGACCTGTGCGTAGTTCCGGTAGCAGTTGTTGAGCAAGACGTGCGTCGTGCCCGCCTCCTCGGCGAGCCCCCGGATGCGGGGCACCCATTCCTGGAGTTCACGCTCGGAGTACCGGTACCCGAAGCGCTCGTAGATATCGCGACTCGTCCATTTGTCGCTGTGCCCGTGGAAACGTACCACCCCCAGGTCCGCGGTGCGTGCGACGACGGGCGGGATGGAGCTCGGGTGACCCTGCGGCATGTCGACGCAGACGTAGGGCACCGCGTAGGACGCCAGGAAATCGAGCGTCTCACCCTGGTTCTCCGGGCTCATCCAGGTGTGGTTGCGGAACTCCACGCAGATCTGGACCGGCGCGCAACGCTCCCGGCATTCGAGGATGTAGCGCTTGTTGTGGCGGCTGATCGGGAACCACTGCGGGAACTGCATGAGCACCGCCCCGAGCTTCCCCGCCTCGTGCAGCGGTCGCAGCGCGCCCAAGAAACGCTCCCACACCTGATCGACGACCTCGGGCTCGAGGTCGCGCAGGTAGATGTTCTTCTTCCTGGCGGCGCCGTCGCCGGCGCCATCGCCGGCCTTCTCGGGGCGCAGGTCTTTGTAAATCGCCTCGGGCCGGGTCGGGTGCTGGGTCAGCAGCGAGAACGCCTTGACGTTGAAGGTGAACTCCCGAGGCGTGCGCGAGCTCCACGCCTGCGCGGCCCGCTCGCTCGGCGGCGAGTAGTACGTGGCGTCGACCTCGACCAGGGGGAACCGCGACGCGTAGTGCTTCAGCCGCTGCTCGGCCGTCGTGACGCCCTCGGGGTACCAGCCGGACGCGAGCAAGGTCTTGTCGGTCCAGGACGCCGTGCCCACGAGGATCTCGCCCACGCCGCCACGGTACGTCGCGGGTCAGCGGGCGAGCCAGCCGCCGTCCACGGCCAGCACGTGACCGGTGACGTAGCCGGAGGCCGGCGCCGCGAGGAACACGGCGGCCGCGCTGACGTCCCCCGCCACACCCCAGCGGCCGGCCGGGATACGCGCCAGGATCTCCCGGTTGCGGGCCGGGTCGGCGCGCAGTGCAGCCGTCGTCTGCGTCTCGATGTATCCGGGTGCGATCGCGTTCACCTGCACGTTGCAGGGCGCCCACTCGTTCGCGAGTGCCCTGGTGAGCCCCACGACCGCGTGCTTGCTCGCGGCGTAGGACGCGACGAGGAGACCACCCTGGAAGCTGAGCAGGGACGCGATGTTGACGACCTTGCCGGAGCGTCGCTCCAACATCGGGCCCGCCACCCGCCGGGTCAGTGCGAACACCGCGTTGAGGTTGACGTCGAGCACGTCATACCAGTTCGCGTCGCTGAACTCCGCGGCGGGCTGGCGGCGGATGATCCCCGCGTTGTTCACGAGGATGTCGACCTGCCGGTCGGCGAGCAGCGCGTCGACCGGGCCCGCGAGCTCGTCCACCCGGGAGAGATCAAGCACCAGGCGCTTCGCGGTGCGCCCGTGGGCCTCGACCCGCGCCACCGTGTCGGCCATGTTGTCCCGCTCCGAGAGCAGCACCAGGTCGGCACCGGCGGCCGCCAGCCCGGTGGCGATGGCCTGCCCGATCCCGCTGCCGGACCCGGTCACCAGGGCGGTGCGGCCCTGCAGGGCGAACGGTGCGGCAGCGGCGCCCCCGCACGCCGCGGTCAAAACACCACCCGCTGCGCATCGACACCGGCGGCTGCGCAGTGGTCGAGGTAGCGCTGGAGCTTGGTCTGCGCGGTCTCCACGTAGGCCAGCTCGCCGCGCTCGTCGAAGTACTCGATGGGTCCATGGATGGAGAACAGCGTGATCATCGGCTCGCCTTCGTCGACCACGTCGGCGACCAGCGTGTGCACGTCACCCGGAGGCTCGTAGACGTAGGCGCCCGGCTCGGCCTGCCAGTCGTGCTCGCGGTAGTACCAGCGGCCCTGGATCACCCAGCCCTCGACCTCTGCCAGGTGGCGGTGGCGGCTGACGATGCCGTGCTGCGCGACCTTGAGCAGGTTGACCCAGCTGCCGCGCTCCGGGCTGATCCGGACCGGCTTGAACCACACGTTGTCGGAGCCCTGGGGCACCCAGGGCAGGTCAGAGGTACGGATCAGGAAATCGGTGAGCTCGCTCCGCTCCGGGGCCGCCATGGTGCCTCCCGTCTCGTCGACGCGTACCGCCCCGTGCGGGTCGCTGCGCCGACCGGGGCTGAGGCCGACGCTAGGGCAGCGGCCTCGGCGGCGTGAATGGTGGGCTCCGGATCAGGGTCATCCGCGCCCCGGATGGACCCGGCGCCGCACACCCTCACCCACCGCCGCGGGCAGGCGGCACGGTGCCGGCCGGCACGGAGGTGGCGACGATCTCGCGCAGCAGCGCCCGTGCGGCCACCGACTGGTGACGCCGGTCGTCCCAGAAGACCGCGACCTCCCTCCCCTGCCCAAGATCGGCGAGCCGCCGCACGACCAGCGCGGAGGTCTCGGACACCTCGGCGGCGAGCTCGTTGGTGACACCGACGCCGAGTTCGGCACGGACGAGACTGGCCAGTGTCTGAGGCTGATCGGTCTGCCAGGCGATGTGCGGCTCGAGCCCGGCCCGCCGGAACGCTTCGTGCGCCTCGTACATGACCGGTGCGTCGGGGCGCGGGCGGCCGATGGTGATGACCGGGTACCCGGCGATCAGCGGCAGCTGAACCGGCTCGGGGGCCGCGGCCAAGGGATGATCGCGCGGGACGACCGCCACGAGCCATTCCCGCCACAGCGACCGTGAGCGGATCCCGGCGGCCCGCGGGTGCGGGATCCGGGGCCGCAGCGCGAGCTGCACCTCGCCGGCCGCAAGCGAACCCGCGAGGTCGAGAGTCGGCTGCTCGACGAGGTCGACCCGCACGTCCGGGCAGTGCCGCCGGAAGGAGCGCAGCACCGTGGGGACGAACGCGGCACTGGCACTGGGGTAGCTGCCCAGCACCACGTGCCCCCGCGTCAGGCCAAGGACCCCGTCGACGTCGGACTGGCCGAGGTCCAGCTGGGTCAGGACCGCCCGGGCGTGCGAGAGAAACGCCTCCCCCGCGTCAGTGAGCGCCACAGGACGGTGCCGCCGGTCGAACAGGCATGCGCCCAGCGCGTGCTCCAGGGACGCGACATGCGCGCTGACCCGGGACTGCGACCGGTGCACCGCATCGGCCGCCGCGCTGAAGCCGCCGTGGTCGACGACGGCGACGAAGGTCTCCAGCCAGTCGATGTGGTCTACCCGTCTCACGGGCCGTCTCCTCGTATGCGTCCAGGTCGACCGAAGCTCGGATCGTTTTCGCTGTCAACGGTCAACACCGTGGATCCCGGATGGTTGCATCCGGATCGCGGATGGAACCTAGCCGCAGCACGCGATTGACCCGATCAGAAGGGCCTCGTGAGGATCGTGGCACCCGAAGAACGAGCCGAAGACGACCGCCCGGAGGCGGCCGCCGGAGACACCGAGAGGCTGTCGCCCGCAGCCAACGCGAGGAGGCGTTGCTGATGCTCCGGAGAAACCTGGCCACGACCATGGCCAGCCGCCGCGGACCAGGCAGGCGGGGGCTCGCCACCGCGCTCTCGCTGGCCTTGCTGGCCTCGCTCGCAGCCGCCTGCGGCGGGCAGCAGCAGGCCGCGTCGGGAGGCGGGCCCTGCGACAAGTCGGAAAGCTACCCGCGGGGCCCGGTCCAGCTCGTCGTCCCCTGGGCGGCGGGCGGCGGCACCGACAGCGTGGCGCGCTTCCTCGGCACATAGCTCTCCGAGCGACTCGACACGCAGGTCAACGTGGTCAACCGCACCGGCGGCAGCGGCGTCGTGGGGCACTCGGCGATCGCGAACGGACGCCCCGACGGCTCGACGATCGGCATGGCGACGGTCGAGATCACGATGATGCACTGGATGGGGCTGACCGACCTCACGTACCAGCAGCTGACCCCGGTCGCGCAGGTCAACGCCGACCCCGCCGGTATCACGGTACCCTCCGACGCGCCCTATCAGGACGTCGAGGGCCTGCTCTCTTACATCCAGGGGCACTCCGGGAAGCTCACCGGGTCCGGCACCGGACGGGGCGGCATCTGGGACCTCGCCCGTGCGGGCATGCTCGGGGAGGCCGGTCTCGAGCCCGACGCGATCCGGTGGGTGCCGAGCGACGGAGCCGCTCCCGCGCTTCAGGAGATCGTCGCGGGCGGCATCGACATCTCCTTCGCGAGCCTCGTCGAGAACCAGACGATGCTCGATGACGGTCGGGTGAAGGCGCTCGCGATCATGGCCGACGAGCGTGACCCCAACTTCCCGGACGTGCCCACCCTCAAGGAGCGCGGCGTCGACTTCACGATGGCCGCCTGGCGTGGCATCGCCGCCCCGCAGGGCACACCGGACGACGTCGTGGCGGAGCTCGCCTGCCATCTCGACGCCATCGTGCACGGCAAGGCGTACGAGAAGTTCATGGGCAAGACCGGGTTCGGCATCGTGTGGCGCGGACCCGACGAGTTCGGGGCCTACCTCGTGAAGCAGGACAAGGAGAAGGGCACCATCATGCGGGCTGCCGGGCTGACCCGGTGAGCAGTGCCGGCGACCTCCCCGCCGGCCTGCTGACGGCGGGCTTCGGCGCCGCCGTGGTCAGCGCTGTCCGCGGCTTCCCGCAGTTGCCCGGCGGGCAGCCCGGGCCCGCGTTGTTCCCCGGCATCATCGGCGGGCTGATGATCGTCTTCGGCCTGGCCCTGACGGCGCAGGCGCTGACGGCACGGCGGCGGGCCGGGCTGCCGGAGGCCGCCCCGGACGCCCAGGATGCGGCGGAGCAGCGGGACGCCGATCCGCGTGCCCGCATGCCCCCGAGGAC
>JBOHCZ010000441.1:0-3121 GCA_050699195.1 Streptomycetales bacterium | reverse complement strand
GTCCTCCACAGGGGGCGCGACCTGCGGAGCTGCCGCCTCCTCGCCGGCGGCGGGCCGGTCGGCCCGCTTCACAGGCGGTGAAGGCTTGGCGGGGGCCGCCGCCCTGGACGTCTGCTTCTTGGCGGTCTGCGGCTTGCGGGCAGCCCCGCGCGCGATGCCGGCCGGCTTCGCGCCGGACCCGTCCTCGGCGAACGCTTCCTTGAGCCTGCGTACGACCGGCGCCTCGACCGTAGAAGACGCCGAGCGGACGAACTCGCCGAGCTCCTGGAGCTTGGCCATCACGGCCTTGCTCTCAACGCCGAACTCCTTGGCGAGCTCATAGACTCGGACCTTGGCCACAACTCTCCTGTCCCTCGGTCCGCGTCGCCCGCGTGACCGACTCTCTACTTCATGGGCGTGCTCATCGCTGTCCGCTCATCGAGCGCTCATCGCTTCTCGACCTGCTTCCGATTCGACGGGTACCCCTCGGGTACTGCCGGCCTGCTCCGTTCTCCGTACGTGACCTGCGTCTCGACGTATCGCCGCAGCACGCTCGTGTCGAGCGGCCCCGTGCGGCGAAGCGCCCGCGGGAACGCCCTCCGGCGTTCAGCGAGGTCGAGACAACCCGCAGTGGGGTGCACGTAGGCACCCCGACCCGGCAGCCGGCCGGGAGGGTCGGGGATGCACACCCCCTCGACCACCACGACCCGCAACAGGTCAGCCTTGGTCGCACGGGACCGGCAGCCCACGCACGTGCGTTCTGGGCATGATCGTATGCCCGTCCGACCAGACATCCACCAGTCTAGCGCGTCGATCAGGTCGCCCGTTCGGGTGACACCGCGCCGCCATGGTCGCTGCCCCCGCGCCCGCCAGTCGCGGAGCCCGAAGAATGCTCGCCCAGCGCGCCCGTCACCGGTACGTCAGGTTCGGTGTCGGGCCGGATGTCGACGCGCCACCCCGTCAGGCGCGCGGCCAGGCGGGCGTTCTGGCCCTCCTTGCCGATCGCGAGGGACAGCTGATAGTCGGGGACCGTCACGCGCGCGGAGCGGGCGACGGGGTCGACGACGTCGACGTGACTCACGCGCGCCGGCGAGAGCGCGTTGGCGACCAGCTCCGCCGCATCGTCCGACCAGTCGACGATGTCGATCTTCTCCCCGTGGAGTTCGCTCATCACGTTGCGCACCCGGCTGCCGAGCGGCCCGATGCAGGCACCCTTGGCGTTCAGCCCGACACGGTGCGACCGTACGGCGATCTTGGTGCGATGCCCGGCCTCCCTCGCGATGGCCGCGATCTCGACGGACCCGTCGGCGATCTCGGGCACCTCGAGGGCGAACAGCTTCTTGACGAGGTTGGGATGGGTGCGGGACAACGTGATCAACGGGCCCATCGTGGGGCCGCGCATCCCCTTGCGCACCTGCACCACGTAGCACTTGATGCGCGAGCCGTGCTGGTAACGCTCGCCTGGCACCTGCTCTCCCGGTGGCAGGATCCCTTCGACCTTGCCGAGGTCGACCAGGACGCTGCGCGGGTCCCTGCCCTGCTGGACGACGCCAGCGACGATCTCGCCCTCACGGCCGACGAACTCGCCGAAGGTGACCTCCTCCTCGGCGTCGCGTAGCCGCTGCAGGATCACCTGCTTAGCGGTCATGGCCGCGATGCGCCCGAACCCGGTCGGGGTGTCGTCCCACTCGCGCAGGACCTCACTCTCGGCGTCGGTCTCGGCCGCCCACACCGTGACGTGCCCGGTATCGCGATCCAGCTCCACCCGGGCCTGCGGCTGCGACCCCTCCGTACGGTGGTAGGCGATGAGCAGCGCCGACTCGATGGCCTCGACGAGCCGGTCGAAGGAGATCTCCTTGTCGCGCTCGAGGGCGCGCAGGGCGCTCATGTCGATGTCCACGGCTGGACCTCCTCGTCCTTGCCTGCCGCACGCCCGAACTCCACCCGCACACGTGCGCGCCGTACCTCGGAGTAGGGCAGCCGCCGGGTGGCACCGCCCACGTCCAGCGTCGCCGCGTCGTCGTCAGCTTCGACCACCCGGCCGACCACTTCGCCGCCCCCGGCGCACTGCACCGCGACCAGGCGGGCGCGAGCCCGCCGCCAGTGCCGCGGCTGCGTGAGCGGTCGTGACACTCCGGGGGAGGTGACCTCCAGGACGTAGGGCCGGCCGCCCATGGCGTCGGACCCGTCGAGGACGCCGGAGACGTTACGGCTGAGCTCCGCGATGTCATCGAGACCGACGCCGCCGTCCCGGTCGACGACGACACGCAGCACCCGGCGCTTCCCGGCCGGCGTGACCTCGACGTCCTCGAGGTCCGCGCCCGCGGACGAGATGACGGGCCCGAGCAACTGGACGAGACGGTCGCGGAGGGAGGACACGGTCATCCGGGACCTCCTCGGCTGCTCTGCAGTTATGGCAGTTATGTCGCTGACGTTTACAGGGCACACAGTAGTGCTCCGTTCATCAACGCTATCCCTTCCGCGGCCGGTGTCGTGTCCGGCCACGCGAAAGCGGGCGCTGGGATAGGGTCGCTGCTGCGCCCCCCGATAGGGGGGCGCTCGTCATGGGTACCAAGCGACGGGGAGTCTCGATGCTCGACGCACGCCTGGGCAGGCGGGCCTTCCTGGTCGCCTCGCTCAGCCTGGGGGCCGCCGGATGCATCGGCGGCGATCCGGAGCCGACCGCGGCGGAGCTGCGCGACCGCAAGATCCGCAGGACCGTCCTGCGAAGCGAGCGGCAGCTGATCGCCCGTTACGAGGCGACGGAGAAGCACCACCCCGAGCTCGCCGACCTGCTCAGGCAACTGCGCCGGGAGCACGAGTCCCATCTGCACGCAATCGCCCGGCAGACCGCAAGACCGGGCGACGGCGAACCGACGGCGTCACCCGGCCGGGAGGCGCAGGCACCGGCCACCCCCGGGCAGGCGCTGCGTGCTCTGGCAGAGGCCGAGTTGCACGCCGCAGACGAGCGGATGGGTGACGTTCTCACCGCCTCGCCGCTGCTCGCCCGCCTCGTCGCCGGCATCGGCGCCTCAGAGGCCGGCCACGCCGAGCTCCTCCGGGGAGCCCGCGCATGAACCACCAGAGCGAGATCGTCGCGCTGCAGTCGGCGCTCGAGGCCGAGCACGCCGCGGTCTACGGC
>JBOHCZ010000440.1:0-3383 GCA_050699195.1 Streptomycetales bacterium | reverse complement strand
CGACGACCCGGCCGACGCGCACACTCCCGTCGCGACGACGGCCGAGGACGTACGCCGGCTCGCCGCCGCCGCGCCGACGCTGGGCGACCTCGACGCCGAGGTGTCGGTCTGCCGGGCCTGTCCGCGACTGGTCGAGTGGCGCGAGCGGGTCGCCACCGACAAGCGCCGAGCCTTCGCCGACCAGCCCTACTGGGGCCGGCCGATCGCCGGCTGGGGGGCGGACCGGCCGGCGGTGCTCATCGTCGGTCTCGCCCCGGCCGCGCACGGCGGCAACCGCACCGGGCGCATCTTCACCGGCGACCGCAGCGGCGACTGGCTGTTCGCGGCGCTGCACCGTGCGGGCCTCGCCGCTCTGCCGACGAGCGTGCACGCCGGCGACGGGCAGCGGCTCGACGGCGTACGGGTGCTCGCCGCAGTCCGCTGCGCGCCTCCCGAGAACAAGCCGACGACGCAGGAGCGGGATGCCTGCGCGCCGTGGTACCTCCGGGAGCTGCAGCACGTCGCATCGAGCGTGCGTGTGGTCGTCGCCCTGGGCTCGTACGCGTGGGGGAGCGCGCTGACCGGGCTGGGCCGGAGCGGGTACCAGATCCCGCGTCCCCGCCCGGCGTTCGGACACGGCGCCGAGGCCGAGCTCGCCGGACCAGCTCACCCGGTGCTGCTGCTGGGTTCGTACCACCCCAGCCAGCAGAACACCTTCACCGGCAAGCTCACGGCCGCGATGCTCGACGTGGTCTTCGCGCGTGCGGTGGCCTACGCCGGCCTCGACCGGCCGCGCAGCGCGCCCGGCTGACCCCCGTTCCGCGTCATCCTGCTGCGGGCTCACCACATGGGGGCGACTGCGGCCGCGTTCAGGGCGCGCGACCCCCTTCTGAGTTAAGTTTCCGTCAGGACAGGTGGGCACGCAGTTTCTCCGCAGGCGTGTCCCCGGACAGGAGTGCGGGAGGACGGCGAGGAGGAGCCATGGCCGGATCGACGGGTGTCGCTGAACGCATCGTCCCGCTGCTTGACCGGATGCTGGGCAGTGACCTGCCGCTGCGTATCCGCGCGTGGGACGGCAGCGAGTCGGGGCGCGCCGCCGCCCCGACGCTCATCATCAGGTCGCGGCGCGCGGTCCGGCGCATCCTGTGGCAGCCCAACGAGCTCGGCCTGGCACGTGCCTATGTGGCCGGTGAGATCGACATCGAGGGCGATGTCTACGACGCGCTGGATCGGCTGGCGCTGGTCGCGCGGCGTGACCAGCTGGCGGGGCTGCAGGTCAGCTCCGCCGACCGGCGTGAGCTGATGAAGACGGCGGTGCTGCTCGGAGCCGTGGGCCCCCAGCCCAAGCCCCCCGTGGAGGAGGCTGCGCTCGTCGGGCAGCGGCACAGCAGAGGGCGCGACCGGGCGGCGATCAGCCACCACTACGACGTCGGAAACGACTTCTACCGCATCGTGCTCGGCCCGTCGATGGTCTACTCCTGCGCCTACTGGGCGTCCGACGCCCCGACGTACACGCTGATGGACGCCCAGCGGGACAAGAACGACCTCATCTGCCGCAAGCTCGGCCTGCAGCCGGGCATGCGGCTGCTCGACGTGGGCTGCGGGTGGGGGTCGCTGGTGCTGCACGCTGCGCAGACCTACGGCGTGACGGCGCTGGGGGTCACCCTGTCCCGGGAGCAGGCCGACTACGGCCGCAAGCGGGTCGCCGAGGCGGGGCTCGACGGGCGGGTCGAGATCCGCCTGCAGGACTACCGCGACGTCGAGGACGGCCGGTTCGACGCGATCGCGAGCGTGGGCATGGCCGAACACGTCGGCGAGGAGGCCTACCGGGACTACTGCCGTGTTCTGCTCGGCCTGCTGCGACCGGGCGGTCGCCTGCTGAATCACCAGATCGCCAGGCGTCCGGGCCCGCAGGGCAGCGGGCCGTCGTTCATCCAGGCCTACGTCTTCCCGGACGGCGACCTCAAGCCGATCGGCGTGACGGTGTCCTTCATCGAGGAGTCCGGCTTCGAGGTCCGCGACGTCGAGTCGCTGCGTGAGCACTACGCGAGGACGTTGCGCAGGTGGGTCGCCAATCTCGAGGCCGGCTGGGACGAGGCGGTGCGGCTCGCCTCACCGGGGCGTGCGCGGGTCTGGCGGATCTACATGGCCGGTTCCGCCCTTGCCTTCGAGCAGGGACGGATCAGCATTAACCAGATCCTCGCCGTCAAACCACACAATGACGGGCGTAGCAATGTGCCGATGACACGACGCGCCTGGTTGGGCGTCGGTTGAAAGTTCGGCAACTCTGGCCGGACTCGGTCAAGCGGGAACCAGGGGATCCCTGGAAAGGCTCGCCGACCACTACTCTTCCGAGGTGCGCCCGGATGGTGGAACGTAGACACGGCGAGCTTAAACCTCGCTGGCCGCCTGGCCGTGCGGGTTCGAGTCCCGCTCCGGGCACGGTGCTCTTGACGGGCTCCGGTGCCAACGGCCGTGTCCGGTTTTTGCTTTCGCCCGCTCCCTATTGCTTTGCTGATCTATTACGCTGATCGCGTCCCGCACCGTGCGGGTTGACGAGCCCGGGCCACGGGCAACGGAGGAGTGAGATGCGCAGTAACAACCCCGTCCTCTCCAGAAGGGGCGCGTTCTCGGGCGGCGGCTACGCCACATTCAACACGGCGCCGTCCGCGCACGAGCTGGAGGAGATGTACGCTGCGCCGGCGGCCGTGGCCACCCGCCGGATGACCATCGACGATGTCGTGGCCAAGACCGCGTTGACCCTGCTGACCGTCGCCGGTGTGGGCGCCGCCACCTGGGTGGTGCTCCCTCCGACGAGCTTCGGCATCCCGCTGGTCGCGGGGCTCGTGGGCTTCGGGCTCGCCATGTTCATCACGTTCAAGCGCAAGATCAGCCCGCCCCTCATCCTCACCTACGCCGTCGCCCAGGGCGTGTTCATCGGCGGCATCAGCCACATCTTCAACGTGATGTACCCGGGCATCGTCGTGCAGGCCGTGCTCGGTACGGCCGCTGCGTTCGCGGGCATGCTCATCGCGTACAAGAGCGGCAAGATCCGCGTCACCCCGCGGTTCACGAAGATCCTCATCGGCGCGACGATGGGGTTCCTGCTCCTCGCGGTGACCAACATGCTGCTCTCCGTCTTCGGGGTCGGCGGCGGCGAGGGGCTGGGCCTGCGCAGCGACAGCCCGCTCGGGCTGCTCTTCGGCGTCGCGGGCGTGGTGCTGGCCTCGCTCTTCCTCGCGCTGGACTTCCACTACGTCGAGCAGGCCGTCCAGCATGGTGCGCCGGCGAAGGAGGCCTGGCTCGCCGCGTTCGGCCTCACGGTGACTCTCGTGTGGCTCTACATCGAGATGCTGCGGGTCATCGCCATCCTCCGCGGCGACGACTAGGACACACCCTAGGCA
>JBOHCZ010000439.1:0-4257 GCA_050699195.1 Streptomycetales bacterium | reverse complement strand
TGACGCAGCTGCTCGAGGTACGGCGAGGGGCCGCGCGGCCGCTTCTGGGAGGGCCCCCACCAATGCCCGCTGGCGACGAGCAGCGTACGGGGACGGGTGAAGGCGACGTAGCCGAGCCGCAGCTCCTCCAGCAGGTCCTGCTCCTTGAGCTGCTCAGCGAAGTGCTTGAGCCCCGCCGCGCTCCACTCCGAGACGCCGGGCAGGCTCGCGGCATCACCTCGCAGGTCATGCGGGAGCACCTGGCCCTGGCTCGTCCAGCGCGGGCGGGTCTGCTCGCTGGGGAAGACCGTCGTGCTGAGGGCGGGTATGACGACGGCATCCCACTCGAGCCCCTTGGCCTTGTGCACCGTCATGAGCTTGGCCGAGTCGCCGCTGGTCGGGGCGGTGTTGTCGAGCCCGCGGTCGTAGCGGTCGGAGGCGTGGAGAAAGGCGAGGAACGCCGTGAGCGAGGTGTCGCCGTCGAGATCGACGAATGACGCGGCGACGTCGAGAAAGGCCGCCAGCGTGTCGCGGCGCCGGGAGGCGGCGGAGTGCGGGCTGGCCGCGATCTCGACGTCGAGGCCGCTCACCGTGACGACGCGGTGCACCAGGTCGAGCAGCGGCTCGCCGATGTGGCGGCGCAGGTCGCGGATCTCGGCCGCGAGGCGTGCGAACCGGTCGCGAGCGGCGCGAGAGTAGGGCGCCTGCCCGCCCGGGGTGTCCAGGGCGTCGGCGAGCGAGACGACCTCGGTCGGGTCAACCCCCGCGACGGCCTCTTCGAGGGCAGCGTCGGGGTCGCTACCAGGGACACTGTCAGAGACGCCGCCAGGGAGGCCGCCAGAGACGCTGCCGGGATCGCCGCCGGCGTCGTGCGCGTCGCCGCGGACGGGTATCCGCACCAGGTCGCGCGCCCTGCGGCCGAGCAGCACGAGGTCACGGGGGCCGATCCGCCACCGGGGGCCCGCCAGCAGTCGGATCAGCGCGGCGTTGCTCGTGGGCTCGTCGAGCACCTGGAGTGTCGCGACGATGTCGGCGATCTCCGGCAGGTGCAGGAGCCCGCCGAGCCCGACGACCTCCACCGGCACATCCCTGGCGACGAGCGCGGCATGCAGCGCGGGGAAATCGCTGCCGGCCCGTACCAGGATCGCGATCTCGCGCGCGGCAACGCCGGCGTCGACGAGATCACGGACCTGATCGGCGGCCCACGCGATCTCATCGTCGTAGGTGGTCAGCAGCGCGCACCGGACCCGGCCGAGCTGCTCGACACCCCGCCGCGGGCGGAGCGGCTCGACACCCCGATGGCGCGCCCGCAGCGGCCCGGCCAACTGGTTGGCGAACCCGAGCAGGCGGCCGCCGCTGCGGCGGCTCTCGCTGAGCGTGTAGCGGCGGGCCGGTGACCCGTCGGCACCCGGGAAGTGTGCGGGGAACTCGTCGAGGTTGGCGACCGATGCGCCACGCCAGCCGTAGATCGCCTGACAGGGGTCACCGACGGCGGTGACGGGGTGCCCGGCCCCCGCTCCGGCCCCCGCTCCGCCGCCCGAGTCGCCGAACAGGCCGGTAAGCATGCGCCGCTGGGCGACGGAGGTGTCCTGGTACTCGTCGAGGAGCACCACGCGGAACCGGTCACGCTCGACCGCCCCCACCTCCGGCCGCCGCTCCGCGAGCACGGCCGCGAGGGCCATCTGGTCGCTGAAGTCGAGGACGTCCCTGGCGTGCTTGGCGGCCCGGTAGTCACCTACCAGGCCGGTCAGCTCGATCCGCTTACGCGCCGCCTCGGCCACCGCCCGGACGGGCTTCGGGGGGTTGTCGAGGGCTTCGATCGCGGCGACGAGAGCGCGGTCGAAGGCACCCAGCTCGTCGGGCGACACCAGGTGCTCGGCGAGCTCGCTGTCGAGCATCACGAGGTCGTGGGTGAGCATCGGCACCGGCTTGGTAAGCGCAGTGATGGGGCCCGTGGCGGTGCGCAGTACCCGGGCGGCGAGCTGGAAACGCGTCGCGTCCGCGAGCAGGCGAGCGTGCGGCTCGACGCCGATACGCAGCCCGTGCTCCCGTACCAGACGGCCCGCGAACGCGTGGTAGGTGGAGACCGTCGGCTCGCCCACCGGCTCCTCACCCGGAGCGTCGTTGCCCATGATCCCCGCGGTGAACAGCGCGTCGCGGACCCGCTGGGCCAGCTCGCCAGCCGCCTTGTTGGTGAACGTCAGCCCGAGCACCTCCGCAGGCCCCACCGCCCCCGTACTGACGAGCCAGACGACGCGCGCGGCCATCACCGTCGTCTTCCCCGACCCGGCGCCCGCCACGATCACCCCGGGCGCGAGAGGCGCGGTGACCGCCGCGAGCTGTTCGCCCGTGAAGGGGACGCCGAGCAGGGCCCTCAGCTCGCCGGGAGCGCTGATGACCGGGGTCACTCGACCACCTGCCTGCCTTCGGGCCAGGCGGGACAGCAGCGCCGGAACTCGCAGCGCCCGCACACCTGCCCCTTGGCCGGCGGGAACTCCTCGGCGAGGATCCGCCGGGCGGCTTCGCCGAGCAGCCTCTCGATCCAGGTCGCGCCCTCGCGTTCCGGCGGGAGCGGCGGCTGCCGCTGGACCAGGGGGAGAGTGGCGTCCTTCGCGGGGAGGCGGAGCTGGACCAGCTCGGCCCCGCCGCTCGGCGACCCCTCCCCGACAGCGTCGCCGAGCGCTCCGGACCGTACGGCCAGCTGGTACACCCCGAGTTGCGGATGGGTCGCGACCTGCTCGCCGGACGGCTGGTACCTGCCGGTCTTGAAGTCGACGATGTGCACGGCGCCGTCCTCGGCGCGCTCGACGCGGTCCATGAAACCCCTGATCGCCACCTCGTGGTCCCCGACATGCAGCGGGAGCGCGAACTCCTGCTCTGTCGCGATGACCACCCGGCCGTGGGCGCGGGTGTGCCAGGCCAGAAAGCGCGCGAGAGCCTGGCGCGCCTCCCCCTTCTGCTGATGGGACTGCCAGGGTGCGTCGAAGGCGAGCTGGTCCCACACCCGGTCAAGGCGCTCCATCAGAGCGGCGAGGTCGGCGGGGATGCGTTCGTGGGCGACGTCGTCGGCGAGGGTGTGCACGAGGCTGCCGAAGCCGAGCGCGGCCGTGCGGGCCGACTCGGCATGCGCCTCATGTGCCAGGAACCAGCGCAGCGGGCACTCCTGCAGCCCGGTGAGGGCGCTGCCGGACAGCGCGACGGGGCGCGCGGGATCGCGGACGGGCACGCCCGGGTCCGTCTCGTCCTCGAGGCCCCACCACTGCTCGGGCCGCGCCGCCGGGACGAGGAGGTGCCCATCGGGATCACGCTCTCCTGCCATGACCGCCAGCCGCGCAGCGGCGACGCGGCGCAGCCGGTCGCCGGCCTGCGGGTCGACGAGGACCGCCCGCAGCTCGCCGACCAGGCTCGCCAGGGACAGCGGCCGCAGTGGCCGCTCCGTGACCTCAACGGGCGGGACGCCCAGCTCGGCCAGGAACCGTGACGGCTGGTCGCCGTCGTCCTGCGCGGAGCGCACGGCGGTGACGACGAGCCGCTGTCTGGAGCGGGTCACCGCGACGTAGAAGAGCCGGCGCTCCTCCGCGAGCATGGCCGCGGCGCTGAGCGGCTCGGCAAGCCCGTCGCGGCCGATGCGGTCGGGCTGCAGGAGAGAGCCACGCCGCCGCAGGTCGGGCCACACCCCCTCCTGTACCCCCGCGACGACCACCAGACGCCACTCGAGCCCCTTGGCGCGGTGGGCCGTGAGCACCCGGACGGCCGCACCGCGGGTAGCGCGCTCGGCCAGCGTGTCCCCGGGGATCTGCTGAGCCTCCAGCTCGGCGAGGAAATTGAGCACGCCGCGGCGCCCGAGGCGCTCCTCCGCGCGCGCCGCGGCGTCGAAGAGCGCGCACAGCGCGTCGAGATCGCGGTCGGCCCGCTGCCCCGCGGCACCCCCGCGCTCGGCGGCCCCGCGGAGCCTCGCCGGCCACGTCGTACCCGACCACAAGGCCCACAGGGCCTGCTCGGCCGAGCCGCCGGCCTCGACCACGTCGCGGGCCTTTCCGAGGATGGCACCGACCCGGGCGGCGGCCGCCGCCACGCCCGGCTCGACCGCGACGAGGGTCGCCGGCTCGGCGACGGCCTCACGGATGAGATCGGCCGAGGGCCGTGGCTGGGGGCTGGTCCGGTCCGGGTCGCCCGCTGCCCGCTCCTCGGCCCGCAGCGCCCGGCCGAGGCGGCGCAGGTCGGAGGGGTCGGCGCCGCCGAGCGGCGAGAGCAGCAGCGAACGGGCCTCGTCGGTGG
>JBOHCZ010000438.1:0-2641 GCA_050699195.1 Streptomycetales bacterium | reverse complement strand
GTTGATGACGACCTGCTCGTTCTCGTCCTGGATCGCGCCACCGAACGACCACAGCAGGGCACGACCGGCCATGTTGGAGTCGATCTCCTGGGACATCCCGAGGCCCAACTGGATGCCCTGGTTCTTCTTGATGTCCGTACCGCCCTGGAGCAGCTCGTCCCAGGTCGTGGGCCCGTTCGGGAGGCCTGCCTTCGACCACAGGCTCTTGCGGAAGTCACCCGGGTCGGGCACCCAGCCGGGGGAGTACGCGTAGTACTTGCCCGTCGTGGGGTTGGAGCTGGACTTCTGGCACAGGCCTAGCTGCGTGCCGTAGCGGTTGTTGGCCTCCTCCGTGACGTCCTTCATGTCGACGACGCTGGGCTCGTACTGCGAGAGGGTCGCGATGAACTGGATGAGGTCGTGGCCCTGCCCCGCCTGGATCTCGGAGGCGATGCGGGCTGGGATGTCCTCGACGTTGACGTGATCGACGGTGACGTCGACCCCCACCTGCTTGCCCCAGTCCTTCGCGAACTTGTCGAACCACGTGTCGTGGCTCGGGACGAAGTGGCACCACAGCAGGATGCGGAGCGCGCCGGAGAGCTTGCTCGCCGGCGCGGTGAAGGTCGGGCTGGGCCCCGCGGTGGGCTGTGCCTGGGGAGCGCCACCTCCGCCGGAACCGCCGCATGCGGCGAGCGCGCCTCCTGCCGCGACAAGACCCGACGTGCGCAGGAATGTGCGGCGCGACCATACGTCGTGCCCCGTCATGGGCTCCTCCTAGGGCGATGGTCTCTCCGGGGGCCGGAGAGAGAGTCTGTTCGGGATGCGCCCGACGCTAACCGTGTATACAGCATTCCGACAGTGGTCGTCTGCAACCGTGACCCCGGTGTGACCTGGTGATGATCTCTACCGCATGCCGCCGTCCGGACCCGAGGACCGCCGGCCGGGCAGCCCCGCGCGGGAGGCGAGGCCGGTGCGGATCGCGGGGTAGGCGAGCACGACGATGGTCAAGACCATGAGCACGGCGCTGATCGGCCGCGTGAGGAACAGTGTCAGGTCCCAGTCGGTCTTGATCACGCTCTGCATGAAGTTTTTCTCCACGATGGGCCCGAGCACGATCCCGAGCACCACCGGGGCGAGCGGGAAGCCACCGCGTTCCAGCAGGTAGCCGAGGACGCCCAGGACGAGCATGATCACGATCTCGAACGCCGCGTTGTTGATGGCGAACGCCCCGACGATACAGAAGGCCAGGATGATCGGTACGAGCACCCGGCGCGGGACGCGCAGCAGCAGCCCGCTCCCGCGGATCGCGAGGTAGCCCAGCGGGATCATCAGCAGGTTGGCGATGATGAACAGCATGTACACGGCGTACAGCAGCGGCGTCTGCTCCTCGAACAGGCTCGGGCCAGGCTGCACGCCCTTGACGAAGAGCACCCCGATGAGGATCGCGGTGATCGTGTCGCCGGGGATACCGAAGACGAGGGCGGGCACGTAGGCCGATGCGAGCGCGGCGTTGTTCGCCGAGCCCGCCGCCACGATCGGCTCGATGTGCCCGGTTCCCCTGCCGAAGCGGTGCCCGTCCTTCGACGTGGTCTTGGTCGTGGCGTAGGAGACCCAGGCGGCAATGTCACCGCCGGCGCCGGGCAGCGCCCCGATGGCGCTGCCGATGGCGTTTCCGCTCACCACGCGCCGGCGGTACCGCCACAGGGTCCGCATGGTGTCCCCGAACATCCCCCGCGTGTCGAGCCGGCCGCCGTGCCCGAAGACCTCAGGCGTGGTCACGTTGCGCAGCACCTCGGACAGCCCGAAGAGCCCGATCATCGCGGGGATGAAGCTGATGCCCTGCAGCATCTCGGTGCTGCCGAAGGTGAACCTCGCGTAGCCCAGGGAGATGTCAAGACCGACGGTCGAGCAGAACAGCCCGATCAGGAGCGCGATGGTGCCCTTGACCTGGGAGCCGCGGGAGATGACCACGGCTGCGGTCAGGCCGAGGACAGCCACCCAGAAGTACTCGTACGAGGTGAACTTCAGCGCGACCTCGGCGAGCAGCTGGGCCGCGCTGAGCAGCACGAGCGCGCCCGCGATGCCGCCGATCGCCGACCCTACGAGCCCCACCCCGAGCACCAGCGCCCCCTGGCCCGAGCGGGTGAGGCGGTAGGCGTCCTCGGTGTAGGCCGCGCTCGCTGGCGTTCCCGGAATCCGGACCAGGGCGGAGGGGACATCTCCGGCGAAGATCGCCATCGCCGACATCGTCACGATCGAGGCGATCGCGGGCAGCGGGTCGAGGAAGAACGCGATGGGCACGAGCAGGGCGGTGGCCAGCGTCGCCGTCAGGCCCGGTATCGCGCCGATGAACAGGCCGTAGACAGCGGACGCGAGCACGACGACGACGACCGTGCCGTCGGCGAGCAGGGTCAGGGCCTGGCCCAGGTTCTCCGCCATCGAGTGCCCTCAACCGATCGGGCCGAAGGGCCCGGGGGGCAGCGGCACCAGGAGCACCTGACCGAACAGCACGAGGATGACGGCCGCCGTCGCCAGGGCTGCGGGGACGGCGACGCGCAGTCGCGTCCCGAGCTTGACCATGAGGACGGTGAGCAGCGACGCCATGGTGATCACGAATCCGAGCAGGTCGGCGAGCAGGAGGTAGGCGACCACCGCCCCGAGG
>JBOHCZ010000437.1:0-3546 GCA_050699195.1 Streptomycetales bacterium | reverse complement strand
GCGCGGCGGCGACGTGCTGCTGCGGGCCGGGGTGCGGTCCGGCGACGTGGGCATCCGTGCGGTGCGGTTCTACGCCGGAGACCGGCGCGTGGGCAAGGTTCGTGCGGCGCCCTACCGGGCCGTCTGGCACCTGCCACGGGTGCGCGGCAAGGTGGCGGTGACGGTCGAGGTGACCGACGAGACGGGAGCCACCGTGCGCTCCGACCCGGTGACCCTGCGAGCGGGCCAGCCGGACCGGGATCGACAAGGCCAACGGTGAGGGTTCGGGAGCTCCGTCGATGTCGGTCTTAACCGGTACGGTCCGAACATGAGTCGGCGAGTGCCATTCGCGGGTGGCGAGAAGGAAAGCCTGCACGTCAGCCTCGACCGGCACCGAGATGTGGTGTTGTGGAAGCTCGACGGTCTCGAGGACGATCAGCTGCGCCGACCCGTGACCCCGTCGGGGACGAGCCTGTTGGGCCTGGTGAAGCACCTGGCGGCCGTCGAATACGGATGGTTCTGTGAACCCTTCGGACGGGACACCGAGCCGCTGCCATTCGATGACGATGACCAAAACGCCGACATGCGCGCGGAGCCCCACGAGAGCGCCGCAGACATCGTGGCGTTCTACGGTCGAGCCCGCGCCGCGGCCGACCGCGTGATCGAAGAGCTGAACCTCGAGGACGTCGGCACGGCCTGGTTCGGCGACACGGTGTCGCTGCGCTGGGTGCTCATTCACATGGTCGAGGAGACCGCCCGGCACGCCGGCCACATGGACATCCTGCGCGAGCTCATCGATGGGAAGACCGGCGATCACCGTCGAGATTGACCTGCCATCCCTGCCGCGTTGCCGCCCGAGGCGCAGCAAGACACGAGGTGACTCGCGACTGCGGGGGCTGGGAATAGCCAAGGACACCCAGGAGGACCTGGAGGAGCGGTGCAGGGATCCCCAAGCGAGGCGACCGCGTAGCCCAGCCACAGGGAGACCCGCTGCTGCGGGCCCCCGTTCCGCCTGGTCTAGGCGACCAGTCGCGAAACGAGGGGCCGGTCATGCTTGGGCAGCTCCCGCAGGCCCTTGCGGACGGTCAGGGCCGCGCCGATCAGGACGCACGCCCGGGCGGTCTCCACCGCCAGGTGATCCACCTCCCCCAACCTTGCGCTCGACAGCCAGGCGGACACTTCCGCCCACGAATACAGGCTCCCTCGCCGCCGGTTGATCACAGGGTCGGGGAAGCCGCCGGGGCCACGCTCGCCGCTCACCCAGTACCGCACCGACGCTGCTGTTACTTTCGCCCGCTGCGCAATCTCGTCGGTCAGAACCAGGTCCTCGGTAACGCCGGTTACGGACATCTCGGCCGCTTCCACGTCCGCGATGGCCGAGACGATCGCCTGCACAGCGTTGTCCGCCTGACGGGAGAACATCACGACCCCGCCGTGATCCCCGGCCTGCACGGTCGCGTCAATCCCGCCCGCGACGGTCAGGATGGCGCCCAAGGCCTCGACATCGTCATCGGTTACCGAGCCTGCCACCTGAACGTCGAACCAGTACACGTTCATGGTCAGCTTTCCTTTCCGGCCGCGTGCTCGCATCGCGCAAGGGCCCGTAAGATCTTGGCTGCCTCGTTTTCCGGCACACGTGGCGTGCCGTAGATCGTCAGTGGCGGACACCCGTCTGGGCCTCCCGGGCAGGTGCGCGGGCATAGGCATGCGCCCGGCCGCTGGTGGTCTGGACGCGCCACCCCGAAGCCTCCAGCCCACGGATCGCTGCGAGGATCTCCTTGGCTGGCACGTTGTGGATCGTACGACACTTGTTGTGTCCAGGACAACATAGGTCCGCGGGGAGGCCGCCGGCGCCGTCCAGCAGCGCGCGCGGAGCAGCGTCGTCATCTCGTTGTGCCGGACATTCCAGCAGGTCGAGCGAAGATCAGCATTCTGTCGATGCGCTACGTATCACTCTGTCGAGCAACGTGGGACCGGATCGCTTGCTGTGCTGCTGACGGAGCAAGGGTACGACGCGCTCCACCCCTGGCGACAGCGTTTCTGCTCGTCGCGGGACCGACCAAGGCCAGAGCCGCGATGAAGAGACGTCCGACCACCTCCTAGACTCGCGACTGCGGGGCTGGGAATACCCAAGGACACCCAGGAGGACCTGGAGGGGCGGTGCAGGGATACTTCGGCGGCTACGCCGTCGTCGGGCTGCTCTTGCTCGTCGGCGCCCTCTTCGTGACGGCGGCCCTGACGGCGAACCGGCTGCTGCGCCCTGACCGCCCCAGCATCGAGAAGCTGCTCACCTACGAGTGCGGGGTCGACCCGGTCGGCGAGGGCTGGGCGCACACCCACATCCGCTACTACGTCTACGCCTACCTGTATGTGGTGTTCGCCGTCGACGCCGTCTACCTGTTCCCGTGGGCGACGGTGTTCGCCGCCCCGGGCTTCGGCGCTGCCACGCTCGTCGAGATGTTCGTCTTCATCGGCTTCATCGCGGTGGGGCTGCTCTACGCCTGGCGGAGGGGCGTGCTGACATGGGTGTGACCCGACTCCCGGAGCCCCGCCAGCTCGGCGCGCTGTCCCGGCTCGCGCCCGAGCCGGTCAAGCTGGTCCTCAACTGGGGGCGGCGCTACAGCCTGTGGGTCTTCAACTTCGGGCTGGCCTGCTGCGCCATCGAGTTCATCGCGACGTCGATGTCCCGCCACGACTTCATCAGGCTCGGAGTGATCCCGTTCGCGCCGGGGCCGCGGCAGGCCGACCTGATGGTGGTCTCGGGCACCGTCACAGACAAGATGGCACCCGCCATCAAGCGGCTCTACGAGCAGATGCCAGAGCCGAAGTACGTCATCTCCTTCGGCGCCTGCTCGAACTGCGGCGGCCCGTACTGGGACTCGTACTGCGTGACCAAGGGGGTCGACCAGATCATCCCGGTCGACGTGTACGTACCGGGCTGCCCGCCGCGGCCGGTGGCCCTCCTGCAGGGCATCCTCAAGCTGCAGGAGAAGATCGCGGCCGAGTCGCTGGGCGAGCGCTACGGCGACGAGTCGGGCCCGGCCGGCAGCGGGACCCGGGACCTGCCCGCGGCCGCCCTGCGACGACCGCTGCTCTTCCGAGGCGGCCCCCGTGGCCGGGAATGACGAGCTGGCCGAGCGTTTCCGCGCGCGGTTCGGGGAGAGGGCCGCCGCGGAGGAGAGTTTCGGCGCCCTGACCGTCGACGTCCCCGTCTCCGCGTGGGTCGAGGCGCTGACCTTCGCGCGCGACGGGCTCGGGTGCACGTACTTCGACTGGCTCACCGGTGTGGACCAGCTCGACGAGGGGTTCGAGGTCGTAGCGCACCTGTACGCGATCGGGCAGGGGCACCACCTGCTGGTCCGCACCCGCGTGCCGCGCGAGCAGCCGCGCCTGCCCACCGCGACGGGGGTGTTCCGCGGCGCGGCCTGGCACGAGCGCGAGACCTTCGAGATGTTCGGCGTGGAGTTCGAGGGCCACCCCCACCTCGTTCCGCTGCTGCTGCCCGACGGCTTCGAGGGGCACCCGCTGCGCAAGGAGTTCGTGCTGGCGTCGCGGGTCGCGAAGCCG
>JBOHCZ010000436.1:0-5145 GCA_050699195.1 Streptomycetales bacterium | reverse complement strand
ACCGCGGGTTGACCATCCGCCAGCCGACGGTCGTCTGGTGCAGCTCCATCCGCTTGGGCAGCGCCTCGTCGGGTTTGGGCAGCACGTAGGGGGCGCGGCTCATGCTCTCGACCCCGCCCGCGACGATCAGCGACGCGTCGCCGACCGCCAGCGCGCGGGCGGCCTGGACCATCGCCTCGCCGCCCGACCCGCACAACCGGTTGACGGTCGTGCCCGGCACCGTGACGGGCAGCCCGGCGAGCAGCGCCGCCATGCGGGCCACGTTGCGGTTGTCCTCTCCGGCGCCGTTGGTGTCCCCGAGGATCACATCGTCGATCAGTGCCGGGTCCAGCTCGGCGTGGCGGCGTACGAGCTCAGCGACCGGGATCGCGGCGAGGTCGTCGGTGCGTACGCCGGAGAGGCCGCCGCGGTAGCGGCCGAAAGGGGTGCGGACCGCGTCGAGGATGTAGGCGTCCATATGTCGCCATCCTGACGGACGCCACCCGAACGGCGCCACCGCACCCCGGTACGGGCGGTGGCCGCCTACCGCGCTGGGCTTGTTCGGCGAGCGCTCCCGATATATCGTCAGCCATCGAGATAGGATCGGGGTGGAACCATGCACGAACACCAGCCGTGGGGGCCGGGCGGCCCGCGCCGGCGGGGCCCGCACTTCGGCCCCTCCAGCGGCCTGTTCACCTCCGGCCGCTTCCCGGCGCCCGGCTTCGGGGCTCTCGGGAACGGGCCGAAGGTGGGGCGCGGCGACGTCCGGGCTGCCGTCCTGACCCTCGTGGCCGAGCGGCCGCTGCACGGATACCAGATCATCCAGGAGATCGCGGAGCGCAGTGACGGGATCTGGCGGCCCAGCCCGGGCTCGGTCTACCCGGCCGTGCGCCAGCTCAAGGACGAGGGTCTGGTACGCATCGAACGCGAGGAGGGGCGGCGGGTCGTCCACCTCACCGCCGCGGGGCGGGCGCACGTCGCGGAGCACGCCGACGACCTCGACGCGGTGTGGGAGTCGGTCACCGGAGGCGTCACCGACGACATGCTGGAGCTGCGCGAGGTGTTCTGCCAGCTCGGCTTCGCGTTCATGCAGGTGGCCCAGACCGGGACGGGCGGCCAGGTGGCGCGCGCCCGCCAGGTCCTCGACGACACCCGCCGCTCGCTCTACCAGATCCTGGCCGACGGTGACCCGGACAGCCGGCGGCCGCACACCAGGGGGGCAGCACCGCGATGACCACGCGGCAGAACGAGGAGCTCGCGCCTCTGGCCGCGGGGCCGGCACCGCCGAGGCGGGGGGGCCCGGCGGTGTCGGTACGCGGGCTCGCCAAGAGCTACGGCGACGTCGCGGCCGTGCGGGGCGTCGATTTCGAGGTCGCGACGGGCGAGACGTTCGGCTTCCTCGGCCCGAACGGCGCCGGCAAGTCCACCACGATCAGGATGCTGTGCACCCTGGCCCGGCCGAGCGCCGGCTCGGCCGCCGTGGCGGGCCACGACGTGGTGGCCGAGCGCTACGACGTGCGGCGCAACATCGGCCTGGTGTTCCAGGAGACGACGCTCGACGGGTACCTCACCGCGAAGCAGAACCTGCGCTTCCACGCCGAGCTCTACGGCGTGCCAAGGGCCGTACAGGGCGACCGGTTGCGTCAGGTGCTGGAGATGGTGGGGCTGTGGGAGCGGCGCTCGCACCTGGTCGAGACGTTCTCGGGCGGGATGAAGCGGCGCCTGGAGATCGCGCGGGGGCTGCTGCACTCGCCCCGGGTGCTGTTCCTCGACGAGCCCACCGTCGGCCTGGACCCGCAGACCCGCGCATCGATCTGGCGCTACATCGACGAGCTGCGCCGCCACGAGGACATCACGATCTTCCTCACCACCCACTACATGGAGGAGGCCGAGCACTGCGACCGCATCGCGATCATCGACGCGGGACGCATCGTCGTGCTCGACACCCCCGAGGCGTTGAAGGCGAGCGTGGGGGCCGACCGCGTGCAGATCCAGACCGACGACGACGCCGCCGCGATCGCCGCCCTGCACGACCGGTTCGGGGTGCAGGCCGCGATCCACGACGGCGCGGTAACCTTCGCGGTGCCCGGGGGCGAGCAGTTCGTGCCGCGGCTGTTCACCGATCTCGCCCTGCCCATCCGGGGGGTGAGCGTCTCGCGACCGTCCCTGGACGACGTCTTCATGTCCTACACCGGCAGCACGATCCGCGACGCCGAGGCCGCCCCGGCGCGGGGCCCCTTCGGACCCGCCGGGCCGCGGGGCCTGAGAGGGAGGTAGCGCCGATGTCCGCACCTGGCTCGACACGCACGGCCCCCACATCGCTGCCGCCGGTGGCCGTGCACGTGCCGGAGGGCAGCCTGCGCCGCGACCTGCGGGCGATCAAGATCGTCTGGCAGCGGGACCTGATCCGGTTCCTGCGCGACCGGGCCCGCATCGTCGTCTCCCTCCTCCAGCCCGTGCTGTTCCTGTTCGTACTGGGCACCGGGCTGTCCTCGCTGGTGCCCGGCGGGAACGGGGACGTCGACCTGCGGACGTTCATCTTCCCCGGGGCGGTCTCGATGGCGGTGATGTTCACGTCGTTCTTCATGGCGGCCTCCATCGTGTGGGACCGGGAGTTCGGGTTCCTCCGGGAGATGCTGGTGGCCCCCGTGCGGCGCAGCGCGATCGTCATCGGCAAGTGCTGCGGAGGGGCGACGGTTGCGGCGATGCAGGGCATGATCATGCTCGGGCTCGCCGGCCTCGTCGGGGTGCCGTACTCACCGGGGCTGATCGTCACGCTGGTGGCCGAGCTGCTGCTGCTGGCCTTCACGCTCACGGCGTTCGGGGTGATGGTGGCCGCGCGGATCCGCAGCTTCCCGGCGCTCATGGCGCTCAGCCAGATGCTGCTGATGCCGCTGTTCTTCCTGTCCGGGGCGCTCTTCCCGCTCAGCGGCCTGCCCGGCTGGCTGCAGACACTGACCCATCTCAACCCGCTGACCTACGCCATCGACCCGATGCGGCAGGCGGTGTTCGCGCACGTCGACGGCGGCGCCGGGGCGACCGAGGTGTTCGCCACCGGCGTGTCGTGGGGCGGCTGGCAGGTGCCGATCGTGCTGGAGCTGGCGATCGTGGCGGCCATGGGGCTCGTGATGCTCGGCATCGCGATCCTGCAGTTCCGGCACACCGAGTAGCTGACGCATCGACCGCGGAGACGTGCGCTGTGGCACACGATCTCCATGACGATACGTCCGGGTTATCGTGTGGCACGTGCGTACCTGCCTGGTCACCGGTGCCGGGCGAGGCATCGGCCGCGCCGTGGCCGTCCGGCTGGCCGCCGCCGGCCATCGGGTCGCGCTGACCGCCCGTAGCAGGGACCAGCTCGACGAGACCGCGTCCCGACTCGACGGCCCCGGCCTGGTACTGCCCGCCGACATCACCGCCCCCCACGCGGTCGACGGCCTGTTCGAGCGTGTCGAGCAGGAGTGGGGCGGCGTCGAGGTCCTCGTCGCGAACGCCGGAGCCGCCGCCTCGGCGCCGCTGGGCCGCACCACGGACCAGATGTGGCAGCAACAGCTCGATCTCAACCTCACCGCGCCGTTCCGGTGCACCCGCCGCGCGGTGCCGGGGATGGTCGAACGCGGCTGGGGGCGGGTCGTCGTCGTCGCCTCCGTGGCAGCCAGGCGCGGTGAGCCCTACATCGTCGCCTACACCGCTGCCAAGCACGGCGTGCTCGGCATGGTGCGTTCGGTGGCCGCCGAGGTCGCCGGCACCGGCGTGACCGCGAACGCGGTGTGCCCCGGCTACGTCGACACCCCCATGACCGACGCCAACGTCGAACGGCTGGCCGGGCGTACCGGACGCGAGGCCGCCGACATCCGTACCGGGCTCGCGGGCAAGCAGCCCATCGGGCGGCTCGTCACCCCCGACGAGGTCGCCGACGCAGTGCTGTGGTGCGTGGGAAACGCCGCATTGAACGGCCAGGGCATCACCCTCGACGGAGGTGGCGTGCAGTCATGACACTCGAGCGCATCAACCCGGCCGGCCTGGCCCGCCCGAGCGGGTTCAGCCACGCCGTCACGGCGACGGGCGGCCGCCTCGTCTTCCTTGCGGGCCAGACGGCGCTCGACGGCGAGGGGCGCGTGGTGCGAGGCGGCATCGCCGCGCAGTTCGAGCAGGCGCTGCGGAACCTGCTGGCGGCGCTGGCGGGGGCGGGCGGGGAGCCGGAGCACCTGGCCAGGGTGACGATCTACGCCACCGACCCGGAGGACTACCGCGCCCACGCCCGGCAGATCGGCGAGGTCTGGCGGCGCCTCGCCGGGCGGGACTACCCCGCCATGGCGCTGATCGGCGTCGTACGGCTATGGGACATCCCCGCACTCGTCGAGCTCGAGGGCATCGCCGTAGTGCCATGAGCGCGGCCCCGGACCCTGTCGCTCACCCGGCCACCGGCCTGGCCCCGCTGTGGGACGCCCGGGCGATCGCGGTCGTGGGCGCGACCGAACGGTCGGGCGCGATCGGGCGGCTGCCGGTCGAGTTCCTCGAGCGGTACGGCTACCGCGGACGGATCCTGCCGGTGAACCCGAACGCGACCCAGGTGCTGGGGCTGCCCGCCTACCCTTCGGTGTCCGCCGCCCGTGCCGCCGCGCCCACCCCTGTCGATCTGGCACTCGTCCTCGTCGCCGCGCACCGCGTACCCGCCGCGATCGAGGACTGCGTCGCCGCAGGCGTGCCCGTGGCGATCGTGATGTCCTCGGGCTTCGCCGAGACCGGCCCCGTGGGCGCCGCGCTGCAGGCCGAAGTCGTCGCGTCCGCACGCGCGGGTGGCACCCGCATCGTCGGCCCGAACTGCATCGGTGCCGTGGGGTTCCGGACCGGCCAGGTGGCGTGCTTCAGCCCGTTGTTCTCGGCGCGGCGGGTGCCGGTACGGGGCGGGGCGATCGGCTTCGTCACCCAGAGCGGAGCGCTGGGTTACGGCGCGGTGAGCCTGGCGATGGAGCGGGGGCTCGGCCTCGCGGTCGCCGTGAACACCGGGAACGAGGCCGACGTCACCGCCGTCGAGGTGCTGCGGGAGCTGTCGGCTGGCGAGGGATGCCGGGCGCTGCTCGGCTACGTCGAGTCGCTCACCGACGGTCCCGGGCTGCGGGCCCTGGCCGCCACAGGCGTGCCGGTGGCCCTGCTCAAGGCCGG
>JBOHCZ010000435.1:0-6157 GCA_050699195.1 Streptomycetales bacterium | reverse complement strand
GGCGACCGACCCCGCCCGCCGGTGCCTGAGATCCTCGCCGATGTCTTCTCGGCGCAGTTCGGATACCGGGTCACAACCTACGATCTCGGCTTCGGCGAGGGTGCTACGGCGGAGCGCGCACTCGTCTACAACTCCTCGTTCGCCGTTACGGTGGAAGCCGTCACCGACCTGGGGAGGGCGGACGTGGACCGTCGGAACTTCCTGGCACTAGCACCGTTTGCCGCCGTGGCAGCCGTCGCGCCGTCTCGGGACTGGCTGCTCAACACCCTTGATCAGCACCCCGCACCCGGGCCGCGGGTACGCCTTGAAGACGTCACCGCTGTGAAGAACATGTTCGGCGAGTTCCAGAGGATGGACGTCCTTCAAGGTGGCGGCTCGGGTCGGCTCATCCTCGCCGAGTACATGAATCAGCACGTCTTCCCGCTGCTGCGCCGCACGCACACCGAAGCGGTGCGGCGGGCCCTGTGTGAGGCCGCGGCCGAGCAAACGTACTTGCTCGGATGGATGGCCTACGACAACGGCGAGCACGGCACGGCGCAGCGCTACCTGATCCAGTCGCTTCGACTCGCCGAGGAATCGAAGAACTCGGCGCTCGGTGCACACGTACTTGCCGGTATGGCCGACCAAGCGACGCTGCTCGGCAACCCCGAGGAGGGGCGGCGCCTCGCCCAGGCCGGACGCGCGGGATTGGGCAAGCGCACGTCTGCGGCATGTCTTGCGGACCTGTGGGCGCTGGAAGCGCGCGCCCTCGCCAAGCTGGGAGACAAGACACCGGCCGTGTACGCCATCGCCCAGTCCGAGGCGGCGTTCAGTCGCGTCCGGCCGGCCGAAGAACAGGAATGGGCGGCGTTCATCGACCCCGCATACTTGCACGGCGAGCACGCCAACACCTTCCGGGACCTCAACGCACCCAAGCACACCGAGGAGCACGCGCGGGGGTCCATCGATCACGCCAGGAAGCAGAAACGTGCCCGCCGCGGCGCGATGTCGCAGGCAGCCCTCGCCATCTCCCATCTGCAACGTCGTGATCTTGAGGCCGCCCACGCCGCCGGGCTCCGAACACTGTCGCTATCGCGGCAGGTCAAAAGCTCACGGTGCATCGAGGCCGTACAGGACTTGCAGCGCCGTATGGAGCCCTTCGGAAAGCACAGGCTCGTTGCCGACTTCAACGAGCGCGCCCGCCAACTTCTTCTCGCGGCCTAGATCGATCTCGTGCTCCAAGCCGCACGTCCACTGACGCCCATCCCCACGCGCCGACGGCGAGTCCCGTCAGGCCCACGGCAGCCGCGAGCGGACCCGGGCGTTCGGACGCCGCTGTCGAGCCCTACGAGGAGGCGCTCACGCACGTGCTCGGCGGCGCTCGTCGATCGTGACCCGCCGCGGGCCGTGACCCGCCGCGGGCGCTCGAGGAGCTCTCCACCGTCCGGAGGCTTGCGGCGGACGCCCTGAACGAGCTCCGCTCGGTCGTCGTCGAGCTGCGCGCCCCGACCTCGAGGAGGAGGGCCTCGCCACCGCGCTGCGCAGGCAGGTCGAGGTGCTCGACCGGGCGCACGGCGCGTCCGTGCGCTTCGAGGCCGCCGGGGTGCGGCGCTGCCCGCCGACCAGGAGGAGGCCCTCCTGCGCGTGGCGCAGGAGGCGCTGCACAGCGCCTGCCGGCACGCGGACGCCAGCCTGGTCACGCTGCGCTTCCTGGCGAGCGCGACCGGGACGTTGCTCGAGGTGCGGGAGCGCTGCGACCGGATGTCATCCTGCTCGATCTCAGGATGCCGGGGACGGACGGCATCGCCGCGCTCCGGGGGCTGCGGGAGCGTGGCCTGCCCTCGAGAACGCTGGTCGTCACGAGTTTCACCGATCGGGCGAGCGTGGTGCCCGCGATCCGGGAGGGCGCGGCCTGTTACGTGTACAAAGACATCGACCCGCAGGCGCTGGCCCAGGCGGTGCGCACCGTCCACGGTGGGCACACGCTCCTCGAGCCGGAGATCGCGGCCGCCCTGGTGTCGGACGGGTACCCGGCCGGCGCCGCGGGCGCCGGCCGTGCGGTCCTCACCGAGCGGGAGCGGGGGTACTCGCCGAGATCGCCCGGGGTCGCTCGAACCGCGAGATCGCGCACCCTCGTGCTGGCGGAGACGACCGTCAAGACCCACGTGAGCAGCATCCTCGCCAATGGGCCTCGCGGACCGCACGCAGGCCGCGATCTATGCCGTGCGGCACGGTCTGGTCGAGTGAGGGTGCTGCACGGGCGGCGGCGGGGAGGGCAGTGCGCCCTCACAGCTGCGCGTTGTAGGCCGCGAGCTGGGCGCGCCGGCTCGAGCGCTCGAGCGGGCGCAGGGCCGCGAGGCGGGCGTGGACGTCGTCGGCCGAGACCGCTCCGCCGTGATCCTCCCGCGCCAGCTCGGTGATCGCGCCGAGCTTCTGCGCCAGGCTCAGCACCCGGTAGGCTCTCGGCGGGTAGCCGGGAGCGAGCACTCCTCCGGGACCCTCGTGATGCTCCCGGATCGCACGCAGGGTCTCCGCGGCCTCGGGCCGCCACCGCGCGACATCGAGGCGGATCAGGGCGTCGATGGTCTCGTGCAGCGTCTCGGTGAGTTCCCGCTCGGCCTCCGCGAGGGACAGGAGGTCGGTGACCCACGGGGCGTTGACGGCGTGTGTCCGCCAGACCACGCTGAGCGCCTGGTCGCCAACGGGCCCGTGGGTGGTGGTCTCGGGGATCAGCCCCAGTGGTTCGCCGCCGGTCGTGAGCACCGCCTCACCTGCCTCGGTAGCCTCCTCGTTGAAGGGGACCGGCCCCGGCAGCCCGACCGGGTCTCCAGGGGCGGGCAACGCCAGACGCAGGCACGCCGCCCCGAGCCCCCGGAGGCGGCCGAGTGCCACGGTGAGCCCGACCTCGCCGGTTTCTCCGGGCAGCCCGACCACGCGGTGCGGCTCGGTGTCCCGGCACACCTGGGCAGCGGCCTCGTCCAGGCTGGTCTGTCCCGCGAACCAGGCATTGCCCCACGCCACGAGCCGGCCGGAGAAGGGTTCATCGAGCATGGTTGCCAGGGTAGAGGTTGTGTCGGGAGGCCCCCGGGATCGCGTGCCCCCGACAGCCGAGGTCCCTGCGTGGCGGGCTGCCCCCGTGCCGTAGGTTGCCATAGCGGGTGCTTCCCGCAGCCGCCTGGAAGGAGAGCGATGGCCGACGTCCTCGAGCTGGTCGACGTATCTGTCGTGCGAGACGGCCACCGGCTGTTGGACGCGGTCGATTGGACCGTCGGCGAGGGCGAGCGGTGGGTGGTTGTAGGGCCCAACGGCGCCGGCAAGACGACCCTCCTGCAGATCGCCGCGGCGAACCTTTACCCGAGCTCCGGCTCGGTCGCCGTCCTCGGTGAGCAGCTCGGCGGTGGCGTCGACGTCTTCGAGCTCCGGCCCCGCATCGGGCTGACGAGTGCGGCGCTCGCGGAGAAGCTGCCCCGGCGCGAGAAGGTGGCCGATGTCGTCATGACAGCCTCCTACGCCGTGGTGGGTCGCTGGCGGGAGCGTTACGAGTCCCTCGACGAGGACCGGGCATTGCAGCTGCTGGGCCAGCTCGGCGTCGCCGGGCTGCGGGATCGCCGCTTCGGCTCGCTGTCGGAAGGGGAGCGCAAGCGTGTGCAGATCGCGCGGGCCCTGATGACCGATCCCGAGCTGCTCCTCCTCGACGAGCCCGCCGCCGGGCTCGACCTGGGCGGTCGTGAGGACCTCGTACGTCGGCTCGGGATGCTGGCGCGCGGCACCGCTTCGCCCGTTCTCGTCCTGGTAACCCACCACGTCGAGGAGATCCCACCGGGGTTCACCCATCTGCTGCTGCTGCGGGAGGGCAAACCCGTCGCCTCGGGGCCGCTGGACCGGACGCTGACAGCCGCCAACCTCTCGGACTGTTTCGGTCAGCCCCTCAAGGTCGAGCACAACGGGGCTCGCTGGACCGCATACGGCAGCTGAGAAAGTCCAAGGTCACAGCCGATCGGATGCTGCTGACCCTCGTCGAAAACCCCTTGCTGGCCTAGGATCGCAAGCGTGGACGCCTGGGTCTGGTGGCTGGTCGCGGCTGCGGCACTCGGGGTCGCCGAGATCTTCACGGTGAGCCTGGTGTTCCTCATGCTCGCAGGAGGGGCGGCGGTCGCCGGACTGGTCGATCTCGTGCTGCCGGGAGCGGGTCTGGCCGTGCAGGTCCTGGCCTTCGTCGTGGTCTCCGTGGCCTTGCTCGCCGTGGTGCGCCCGGTCGCCAGCCGGCACCTGTACCACGCCCCGGAAACGCGGACGGGGGTGGCGGCCCTCGAGGGTGCGCAGGCCCTCGTCCTCGAACGGGTCGACGCGCAGGACGGCCGCGTGAAGCTGGCCGGCGAGGTGTGGTCGGCGCGCTCCTACGACGGGCAGACCGTGCTCGAGCCCGGCCGCAGCGTCGACGTCATCAAGATCGAAGGCGCCACCGCACTCGTGCTGTGAGCGCCTGGAGGGAGGGGCCGTGGAAGGGCTCATAGCTGCCGGAGTACTCGCCGCAGTAGCGCTGATCGCCCTGGCCAAGACGGTGCGGATCGTCACCCAGGCACACGCCGGGATCATCGAACGGCTCGGTCGTTACCACCGCACCCTCAACGCCGGGCTGTCGATCATCATCCCCTTCGTCGACCGGCTGAAGCCGCTCATCGACCTGCGTGAGCAGGTTGTCTCGTTCCCGCCCCAACCCGTCATCACCTCGGACAACCTGGTCGTCTCGATCGACACGGTCATCTACTTCCAGGTGACCGATCCCAAGGCGGCGTCGTACGAGATCACCAACTACATCCAGGGCGTCGAGCAGCTCACCGTGACCACGCTGCGCAACGTCGTCGGCGGCATGGACCTGGAGAGGACCCTCACCTCACGCGAGGAGATCAACGGCGCCCTGCGCGGCGTCCTCGACGAGGCCACAGGACGGTGGGGCATCCGGGTGAACCGGGTCGAGCTCAAGGCCATCGAGCCGCCCCACTCCATCCAGGACTCGATGGAGAAGCAGATGCGGGCCGACCGCGACAAGCGGGCCGCGATCCTGACCGCCGAGGGGCACAAGCAGTCGGCGATCCTGACCGCCGAGGGTGACCGCCAGGCCGCGATCCTCGAGGCCGAGGGTGCCGCGCGCGCGCAGGTCCTGCGCGCGGAAGGCGAGGCGCAGGCCATCAAACAGGTGTTCGACGCGATTCACGCGGGGAACCCTGACCACGAGCTGCTCGCCTACCAGTACCTCCAGATGCTGCCGAAGATCGCAAGCGGCGACTCCAACAAGATCTGGATCGTGCCGAGCGAGATCGGCAAGGCGCTCGAAGGGCTCGGCGGAGTGCTCGGCCGGGCGGGCACGGACGCCTCGCAGCCGCAGGTAGGGCGGCCCGAGCCGCAGCTCGGGCCGGAGCCGCCGGCAGGCACCCCCCGCAACGGCATGTGACGCCCGGCACCGGACGATGTGCCCGCGCCCGGGTTCCCCCGTCCGCCCCACGCAACACCGGCGCAGGCTTGGGTCCAGACCCCTCCATGCAGCAGGCTGGGTGCGTGACGGGATGGCCGGCGAGCGCGGAAGACCTCCTGTCGCTCCAGCACACCCTGGGGCGTGAGGCACCATCTCCCTGGCGCCCGCCCGACCTCCTGACCATCGGGGGTTGTTTCGTGTGCTTCCCCCGCGGGCACGCGGGGCTCGGCGCAGCAGGTGACCCGGCGTGGGCCGGCGCGGCGCTGTGCCGCAAGCGGTGCGAGGGGACGTCGGTGGTGACGGGCAGTGCCCGCGACGCCTACACCTCGGGAATGCTTGCCCTGCGTGAGGGGCCGCTGCTGGAGGCGGCCGTGCGGGGGTTGCCCGGCGTGCCGGACGTCTTGCTGGTCAACGCCACAGGCCGTGATCATCCCCGGTGTAGTGGCCTCGCCGTACACCTCGGGGCGGTCCTCGGCGTGCCGACGGTCGGCGTCACCCACCGGCCGTTGCTGGCCGAGGGGTCCTGGCCCGACGATGTCGCCTGGGCGACGAGCCCCCTCACCCTGGACGGCGTGACCGTGGGCTACTGGGTCCGTACCCGGGTTGAGCATCGTCCCGTGGCCGTGCACGCCGGATGGCGGGTATCACCCGAGGACGCCGTCACAGTGGTGCGCCGCTGCGGCCGGCGCAAGCGGACGCCGGAGC
>JBOHCZ010000434.1:0-2695 GCA_050699195.1 Streptomycetales bacterium | reverse complement strand
GTCACGGCCTGCTGCTGCGCGGGCCCCTGCCACTCACCCGCGGCCAGCGGGGCGTCCACCTGGGCCCGGGTGGCGGCCTGCATGTCCTCGAGCCGCTCCGCGACCCGGTCGAACCTGCCCGCCGCCTCGTCGACCCGCTGCGGCTGCGCCGCGCGCAACTGCTCGAGGTTCACCGCGGACCACCCGCGTACGGGTCGACCCCAGGATTGAGCGCCGCGTCGATCTGCCCGAACGACTCCCGCGACCCCGTGTCGGTCGTGTGGTAGGAGACCGCCGCCTGATCCAGCTGCTCGGCGTACCGCTCCAGGGAGCCCACCAGCCGGCCCAATGACACGTCCCACTCGTCGGCGAACGCGTTCGCCGCCGTCGCCGACATCGAGCCCGCCGCGCCCGACGCCGCCGTCGCAGCGGCGTCATCCAGTGCCTGGGTCACCGACGGCCTGGCATCGCCCGCGATCGTGCGCGCCGCACCGGCCGCACCCCGCAGCACGGCAGGCGATACCGCGAAACTGTCCCTCATCGCCACACCCCGTTCCCCGAATGCCGTACAAGCGGCGCGCGCCATGTTACTGCCCGCCGTCAAGGGCCTACCGCGCGGAACGCGCAAGATCGGTGCGCGAAGCCGGGCGGGCCGCCGGTCAGATCCAGGACTGCAGCCACATGCGCTGCGCCCACTCCGACAGCGGGATGGGCTCGGCGGAGAGCACGGGATAGAGGTAGATGAAGTTCGCGATCACCGGCAGCACGATCAGTCCCGCGGCGCTCGCCCCCCACGCGCGGCGCCTCGGGTCCGACCCGGGTGGGCCCAGGATGGCGCCGAGCAGCAGGGTCACGCCCATGACCAGGAACGGCGTGAAGACGATCGAGTAGAAGTAGAAGATCGTGCGCTCGGAGAAGACGAACCACGGCAGGTAGCCCGCGGCGATCCCGGCCAGCACCGCTCCCGCCCGCCAGTCCCGGCGACCGGCCCAGCGCCACACCAGGTAGACCAGCGCGCCGAGCGCGAGCCACCACAGCGCGGGCGTCCCGATGCCGAGCACCTCCTGCGCGCACCGCGCCGCCTCGCAACCCTCCTCGCCGCGCCCCAGGTTCTCGTAGAAGTAGGACACCGGCCGCGCGAGCACCAGCCATCCCCAGGGGCTGGAACGGTACGGGTGGTACGAGTCAAGCCCGCGGTGGAAGTCGTAGATGCCGGCGTGGTAGTGCCAGAGGCTGCGCAGCCCGTCGGGGATGAAGAACCACAGGGTGTCCCGCCCGTCCGCCCAGTGGCGGTCCCAGCCGGCATCGGAGATCCACCACCCCGACCAGGACACCAGATATGCCACCACGCCGACCAGCACGATCGAGGCGAAGGCCGGCCCGGCGTCCCGGGCCAGCGCCGCCGCGAAACGGCGCCGTACCCCCAGCGCACGGCGCGTCCCGACGTCCCACAGCACGGTCAGCAGCCCGAACGCCACGACGAAGAACAGCCCGTTCCACTTCGTGGCGCAGGCCAGGCCGAGGCACACCCCCGCGGCGATCCGCCAGGGTCGCAGGCCGAACCCCGGCCCCAGACCGGTCGCGAGGCGCGGGTCGCCGTCGACGGCACGCCCCACCCGGGCCCGGGTACGGTCCCGGTCGACCAGCAGGCACCCGAATGCCGCCAGCACCCAGAACATCAGGATCAGGTCGAGCAGCGCGGTCCGGCTCATCACGAAGTGCAGCCCGTCGAAGGCCAGCAGCAGCCCGGCCGTGCAGCCGAGCAGCGTCGAGCGGGTCAGGCGCCGCGTGATCCGTGCCAACATCAGCACCGACAGCGTGCCCAGCAGGGCGACCGCGAAGCGCCAGCCGAACGGGTCCATGCCGAAGGCCCACTCGCCCACCGCCACCAGCCACTTGCCGAACGGCGGGTGGACGACGAAGGATGTCCCGTCCCCGAAGACCTCGGTCCGCCCGGCGAGCACCGAGTCGTCCGCACCGTCCTGCCAGTTCCGCTCGTAGCCGAAGTGCAGCAGCGACCACGCGTCCTTGGCGTAGTACGTCTCGTCGAAGACCAGCTCGTGCGGATCCCCGAGCCGGACGAAGCGCAGCACCCCTGCGATGGCCGCGATGACGAGCGGGACGACCCAGCCCAGTGCTCCGGCCGGCATCGGCGGCGAGAGCCGGTCCCGCAGCAAGGGCCGCACCGCGCCGGCGTCCCCCGCCCCTGCGCCGCCCGTCCCTGCGCCGGCCGGCGTGGCGCTCCCGGCGTACGTGTGAGCACCCTTGGTCGCCACGTCCGTCGTCACCCGCCCATCGTAAGGAGGGTGGGCACAGGCCTGGTTCACCGACGAGGGTGAGATCGCAGAGGATGGAGACGTGCCGGGAGTCCTCGTCCTTGCGGGTACGCCGATCGGCGACGCGCGCGACGCGTCGCCGCGCCTCGCGCGTGAGCTGGCCGACGCCGACATCGTCGCGGCCGAGGACACCCGCCGGCTGCGCCGGCTGACCGCCGCGCTCGGCCTGGCGCCCGGCGGCCGCGTCGTCTCCTACTTCGAGGGCAACGAGGCGGCCCGCACCGGCGAGCTCGTCGAGGCGCTGCTGGCGGGCGCCCGCGTGGTGCTCGTCACCGACGCCGGCATGCCGCTCATCTCCGACCCCGGCCACCGGCTCGTCACCGCCGCGGTCGATGCGGGGATCCCGGTCACGGCGGTGCCCGGGCCGTCGGCGGCCGTCA
>JBOHCZ010000433.1:0-8143 GCA_050699195.1 Streptomycetales bacterium | reverse complement strand
GGACTGCCTGCTCCGTACGGTCTGCCGGCCCGGCGACCACGTGGTGATCCCGGACGACGCGTACGGCGGGACGTTCCGGCTGTTCGCGAAGGTGCTGCAGCGGTGGGGCCTGGACTGGACGGCCGTCCCGCTGGGCGACCTCGACGCCGTTCGGGCGGCGCTGCGCCCCCGGACCCGCGTGCTGTGGTGCGAGACCCCCACCAACCCGCTGCTGGGCATCGCCGACATCGCGGCGCTCGGGGGTCTCGCCCGCGAGGCGGGCGCCCTGCTGGTCGTCGACAACACGTTCGCCTCGCCGTACCTGCAGCAGCCGATCTCCCTCGGCGCCGACGTCGTCGTGCACTCCACGACCAAGTACATCGGCGGGCATTCCGACGTGGTGGGGGGTGCCCTCGTGGTGGCCGATCCGGCCCTCGGCGAGGAGCTGGCCTTCCACCAGAACGCCATGGGCGCCGTCGCCGGGCCCTTCGATGCGTGGCTGGTACTGCGCGGGGCGCGCACCCTCGCCATCCGGATGGACCGCCACTGCGCCAACGCGGAGCGGATCGTCGAGGCGCTGGCGGGCCATCCCCGGGTGACCCGGGTGCACTACCCCGGGCTGCCCGACCACCCTGGGCACGAGATCGCCGTCAAGCAGATGCACGCGTTCGGCGGCATGATCTCGTTCCGGGTCGCGGGAGGGGAGGAGGCCGCGGTGGGCGTGTGTGACCGGGCGCGGCTGTTCACTCTCGGCGAATCCCTCGGGGGTGTCGAGTCGCTCATCGAGCATCCGGCCCGGATGACCCACGCGAGCGCGGCGGGCTCGGCGCTGGAGGTGCCGGGCGACCTGGTGCGACTCTCGGTCGGCATCGAGTCCGTGGACGACCTGGTGGCCGATCTCGGCCAGGCGCTGGACGGCTGAGGGGCCACCGGCCGGGAGGTGCCGGACCGCACCCGGGAATGCGCGAGGATAGCGGTATGACTCGGTTCGGGGACGGCCTCGCTGTCGATCTTGACGTGACGCGTGCCGCCGGGCGGGCGACCCGCCAGGCGCTCGAGCCGCTGCAGGGGCGGGCTCCTGACCTGCTCTGCGTCTTCGTCTGCACCTCCGACGCGGCTGACGTGGAGGCCGTGGGGCGGCAGGTCGCGGACCTTTCGCGGACCCGCTCGCTCGTCGGCTGCAGCGCGGCCGGCGTCATCGGGGCCGGCCAGGCCGTCGAGACCAGCCCCGCGGTCAGCGTGTGGGCTGCCGAGCTTCCCGGGGCCCGGGTGCAGGGCTTCCGCCTCGACACCGTGCGTACGGACGACAGCATCGCGGTGCTCGGCATGCCGCAGCGCGGGCCCGACGACGCGTTCGCGGTGCTCCTCGGCGACGCCTACACCTTCCCGGCCGACGGCTTCATCGAGCGTTCCAACGACGCCCTGCCCGGCCTGACGTTCGTCGGCGGCCTGACGACCGGTCTTGGCGGTGCGGGGTCGACCCGCCTCCTGCTGGACGGCGATGTGTACGACAGCGGGGCCGTCGGGGTACTGCTGGGCGGTGCGGTGGGCGCGCGCTCGGTGGTGAGCCAGGGCTGCCGCCCCATCGGGCCGACGATGACGGTCACGCGCGCCGAGGGCAACGTGGTGCTCGAGCTCGCCGGAGTGCCGGCGCTCACGAAGCTCGAGCAGATCGTCGCCGAGCTGCCGGAGGCCGACCAGGCCCTCGTGTTTCGGGGCCTGCACATCGGGCTGGCCATGGACGAGTACGCCGACGAGCACGAGCGTGGCGACTTCCTGGTACGGGGCGTCATCGGCGCCGACCGCGAACGCGGGGGCCTCGCGGTCGGCGACCTCGTCGATGTCGGGCGCAGCGTCTGTTTCCAGGTCCGTGACGCCGCAGCCGCCGACGAGGAGCTCGCCGACACCCTCGGCGGGTTCCGGCGTCGGCTGGGCCACGACTCGGTCGAGGGGGCGCTGCTGTTCTCGTGCAACGGGCGGGGCAGCACGCTGTTCGCCTCCGCCGACCACGACGTGGTCGCGGTGCGCGAGGCGTTCGGCGTCGACGCGGTGTCCGGGTTCTTCGCCGCGGGCGAGGTCGGGCCGGTCAGCGGGCGCAATCATCTGCACGGCTTCACCGCGTCGCTGCTCGCGTTCGGTGGCCAGGGAAGGGCGCGAAGCCCCCATGGGTAAGCGGCCGGTCCTGGCCCTCGACATCGGGGGGACCAAGATCGCCGCCGGGGTGGTCGACCCCGGCGGCCGGGTGGCGGCCGTGACCCGTACGGCGACCCCGCGCGGGGACACCGACGCCGAGTTCCTGTGGCGGATGGTCCTCTCGCTGGTGGACCGGTTCCGGGCCGGCGGGGGCGCGTCCGGGTTCGGTGGCGTGGGCGTGGGGTGCGGCGGCCCGATGAGCTGGCCGTCAGGTGAGGTCTCGCCGCTGAACATCCCCGCGTGGCGGGAGTTCCCGTTGCGCAAGCGCCTCGAGGAGGAGTTCCCCGGGCTGCCGGTACGCATCCACAACGACGCCGTGTGCCTGGCGGTCGGCGAGCACTGGCGCGGCGCCGGTCGCGGCAAGGACAACGTCCTCGGCATGACGGTGTCGACCGGCGTCGGAGGTGGTCTGGTCCTCGACGGCCGCCTCGTCGACGGCCGCAGCGGCAACGCCGGGCACATCGGCCACGTCGTCGTCGACCCTGGCGGCCCGCCGTGCGCCTGCGGCGGCCACGGCTGCCTGGAGGCCATCGCGAGCGGGCCGCGGCTCGCCGCCTGGGCGACCGAGCGTGGCTGGCGCTCCATCACCGGGAGCACCGCTCGCGACCTGGCGGCCGACGCGGCGCGTGGGCATCCGGTGGCACGGGCCGCGATGCGCCGCGCCGGCACCGCGCTCGGCACCGCGATCGCCTCGGCCGCAAGCCTGTGCGACCTGGAGACGGTCGCGGTCGGCGGGGGTCTGTCCCAGGCCGGTACGCTGCTCTTCAACCCGCTCGAGGAGACGCTGCGGCGCCACGTGGGGCTGTCCTTCGCGCGGGAGGCACGCGTGGTGCCCGCGGCGTTGGGCCAGGAGGCCGGTCTGGTCGGTGCGGCGGCTCTGGTGCTCGCAGGCGGCCGCTACTGGTCGGCCGACTGACCTCGGGCACCGGCCGGCTCTCGGGCGGGTTCGCGCCTCAGCGCACCGTCCCCGCCCGCGTCGGCATCCAGCGTCGTGGTGCGTAGCCGGATCTCTTTGAGGCAGCACGCCAGCACGAACGCCACCAGCGTCACCGCGCTCGCGACGAGGAACACGTCGTGCAGCGCCCGTACGAACGCAGCCACCATGAGGTCCTGGGCCTCCGGCGGCAGCGCGTCGATCCGCGCGGCACTCGGCGCCCCACCACCCCCGGGAGCCGACCCGCCCGGCAGGTAGGCGGCAAGCCGGACGGACAGGATCGCGCCGAAGATGGCCGTACCGAACGACCCCCCCATCTGGCGGAAGAACGCCGCCGACGAGGTCGCTGCGCCGAGGTCGCGGAACGGCACCGCGTTCTGGATGGCGATGACGACCACCTGCATGACGTTGCCGAGCCCGACCCCGAGCGCGATCATGTACAGGCTCGACTCCCACATGGGCGTGTCGACGGCGAGGCGCGACAGCAGCCACATGGCCACGACGACGATCCCCGTGCCGATGATGGGGAAGATCTTGTACCGGCCCAGCCGGGTGATGAGGCGCCCCGACGTGATCGACGTCGCGAGGATCCCGGCCATCAGCGGGAGCAGCCGCAGGCCCGCCTCCATCGGGCTGGCGCCATCGACGAGCTGGAAGTAGATCGGCAGGTAGATGAGCACGCCGAACATGGTGAGGCCGATGATGAAGGTGATCGCGTTCGCCACCCGGAAGATCGAGATGCCGAACAGCGGAATCGGGATGATCGGCTCGGGCTGGCGGCGCTCGTGCCAGATCGTCGCGATGAGCAGGACCACGCCCGTCGCCGCCAGGCCGAGGATGGTGGCGGACGTCCAGGCGTAGTCCTGCCCGCCCCACACCGTCACGAGCAGCAGCGCGGACACCCCGCCGACGAGCAGCGCCGCGCCGAGATAGTCGATCGCGTGCTCCCGGCGCTGGAACGGCATGTTCAGCACGGCACTCGTGACCACGAGCGCGACGAGACCGACGGGCAGGTTGATGAAGAAGATCCAGCGCCACGAGGTCTCGAACCCGAGCAGCGCGTGCGGGTCGGTCAGGTACCCGCCGAGTAGTGGGCCCGCCACGCTGGCGATCGCGAAGACACCGCCGAGGTAACCCTGGTAGCGACCGCGTTCCCGCGGGCTCAGGACGTCTCCCATGATCGTGAAGGTGAGCGCGAAGAGCCCGCCGGCGCCCAGGCCCTGGATCGCCCGGGTCGCGATCAGCTGGGGCATGTTCTGTACGAGACCGCAGAGCACGGACCCGAGCACGAAGACCACGATCGCGAACTGGAGGATCCGCTTGCGGCCGTAGAGGTCCGAGATTTTCCCGTACAACGGGGTGGTGGCCGTCGACGTCAGCAGGTAGGCGCTGATGACCCACGACGCGTGATCGAGCCCCTGGGCGCCGCCGATCTCACGCACGATCGTCCAGAGCGCCGTCGCGACGATCGTCTGGTCGAGTGCTGCGAGGAGCAGGCCCAGCCCGAGGCCGCTGAAGACGACGAGGATCTGCTTGTGGGTCAGCGGGCCGGCCTGGTGGGTCATGGTGCTGCTCATGCCGTCGGCTTCCGGTCGCCGTCGTGGTGTCCGAGATCGTCCGAGAGGCGGGCCAGCAGGTCGGTCAGGGCGCGGCGGTCATCGTCGGCCCACGCTGCGACGGCCGTGCTCACCACCGCCGTGCGACGCCGCCGGCACTCCTGAAGCACCTCTCGCCCGCCTGCCGTGAGGGTCAGCAGGCAGGCACGGCGGTCCTGCGGGTCGTCCCTGCGGGCGATGTAGCCCGCCTCGCCGAGTGCCCGGAAGTGCCGGCTCACCGTGGAGAGGTCCAGGCCGAGCTCGGCTGCCACCTCGGAGGGACGCATGTCGCCCCGGTCGGAGAGCACGAGGAGCGCACCGATGCTCGCGCGGTCGATGGGATCGTGGGTCTGGAGCTGCCTGAGGCGCCGCATCACGGAGAACAGGGCCGTCGCGAGGTCGGTGAGCGCGGGGTCGACCGCCGATTTTGTTGGTTGCACCATACAAGCATACCGGGCTCAGGGCCACGCGCTCCGCCTGCCCCCCGGGTGACACACTTGCCGGTATGTCCGCGCTCATCGCGCCGGTCGACCTCGACGACATCCAGGCGGCCCACAAGCTGTTGCAGGGGGTCAGCCGCGTCACCCCGCTGGAGGGGTGCAGGTCGCTGTCCGCCCGGGTGGGCGGCCCGGTGCAGTTCAAGTGCGAGAACCTGCAACGTTCCGGCTCGTTCAAGATCCGCGGGGGCTACGTCCGGATCGCCAGGCTCAGCGCGCAGGACCGGGCTCGCGGGGTGGTCGCCGCGAGCGCGGGCAACCACGCCCAGGGCGTCGCTCTGGGGGCGCAGCTGCTCGGCGCGCGGGCGACGGTGTTCATGCCCGGCGGCGCGCCGTTGCCCAAGGTGATGGCGACCAAGGGGTACGGCGCGGAGGTGCACTTCGTCGGACACACGGTCGACGAGGCGCTCGTCGCTGCCCAGGAGTACGCCGACGAGACCGGGGCGGTCTTCATCCATCCCTTCGACCACCCCGACGTCGTCGCGGGCCAGGGCACCGTCGGCGTGGAGATCCTCCAGCAGTGTCCGGACGTGAACACGGTCGTGGTGCCCTCGGGCGGCGGAGGGCTGCTCTCCGGCATCGCCGTGGCGGTCAAGTCCGAGCGCCCGGACGTGCGGGTGGTCGGGGTCCAGGCGGAGGGTGCCGCGGCCTTTCCCGGCTCGCTCGCCGCCGGCCGGCCGGTGGCCCTCGACTCGATGCAGACCATGGCCGACGGGATCGCCGTCGGACGCCCGGGGGAGGTCCCCTTCGCCGTCGTCGCGGACATCGTCGACGACATCGTCACGGTCTCCGAGGAGTCGCTCTCGCAGTCGCTCCTGCTCTGCCTCGAACGGGCCAAGCTCGTCGTCGAGCCGGCGGGGGCCGCGGGCGTCGCCGCCATCCTGGACGCGCCGCAGGCGTTCGAGCCGCCGGTCGTCGTGGTCCTCTCCGGCGGCAACATCGACCCGCTGCTGCTGCTGCGGGTGCTCCGGCACGGTCTCGCGTCGGCCGGCCGCTACCTGTCGCTGCGGCTGCGCATCCCCGACCGGCCCGGCGCGCTTGCCACCCTGCTCGCCGAGCTCGCCGAGCTGGACGCCAACGTCCTCGACGTCGAGCACCTGCGCACCAACCCGCGGCTGCACATCGACGAGGTCGAGGTCGCGCTCCAGCTCGAGACGCGCGGCCCCGACCACTGCGACGAGCTGATGAGCCGGATGCGCGCCGCGGGCTACCCGTTCGTCTTCGCCTGAGACCTCCCTGATGTGTTGCCTTGTGAACCCGCCCGGGTGCCCGTGAGAGGGGGGTTCGTTGAGGCACCCGGGCGGGTGGTCGGGGCCGGCCGGCTGGAGGGGCTACGGGGCCAGCCGCTGGGCGGCGCAGGCGGGGTGGGCGTAGCGGGACCAGCCCGATCCGGAGTTGGCGTGCACGGTGGCGATGACGACGGCGGGGTCGGCCCAGCGCTGGCAGTAGGCGCAGACCCCCACCGAGTGAGGCTCCGAGCGATCTTCGGATGAGCCCTCGAATTGAGCGCGTCTGATCGCGTCGCTGGGTGTGCGGCGCGGAAGTTCGCTCACAATGCGAGCTTCCCTGGGGGGGTGACGCGAAGCAGGTGGCCGAGTTGGGTGTGCAGGGCGGCGGCTTCGTCGACGGTCATGACGAGCTCACCGTCGCCGAGGTGCTTGCCGTCGAGCAGCACCCACAGCGGGAGCGCGATCCGACCGGCCCCGCTGCGCCGCAGGTCGCGGTTGGGGAGGCGCTCGATGCGCAGTCCCGCCGCCGGACTGCGCCTGCTTTTCGGGGAGACCATGCGCTGCCCTCCTCATCTGATGGACCTGTTGGTCCTGCGATGAACAGCAGGGTCAGTCATGAAAGACTACAAGTCAAATTTTCAAGATATAGTCATTTGATGTGCGGCTGATATTGCGTACCGTACGTTCGGGTGATTTCATTCTGGATGAAGGATTCCCTTCGTACCGGAGAGAATGGGGTGAGAGATGTCGCAGGCGGCCCTCGGGTCAACCGTGCCGCGCAGGCAACTTGGCCGGTACCTTCGCGACCTGCGCAACGCATCGCGGCTGACGGTGAGAGCGGCGGCGCGAAAGCTCGAGTGGTCAGAGCCCAAGATCTGGCGCGTCGAGACCGGTCAGACCTCGATGCGCAGCCTCGACGTCAAGGCGATGTGCGAGACCTACGGCGCACCCGCGCACATCACGGAAGCCCTGATGGGGCTCGCCAAGGAGACCAAGAACAAGGGATGGTGGCACGCCTACGGCGAGGTGATCCCCGAGGGTTTCTACGTTTACTTCGGGTTGGAGGAGGCGGCGTCGCGGCTGTCGTGGTACGAGTCAGAGCTGATCCCCGGACTCCTACAAACCGAGGACTACGCGCGGGCGTTGATTAGAGCTGGCAACCCTGGGGTTACCGACGACGAGATCGAGCAGCGGGTGCATCTGCGGATCACTCGACAGGTGTTGCGCACCCGCGTCACGTCCCCACCCACCGTCGACGTGGCGTTGAACGAGGCTATCGTGCGCCGTCCGGTAGGCGGGCACAAAGTCATGGCGGATCAGCTACGCCGGCTGGTAGACATCGGGGAACGTGACAACGTATCGATCAAGGTCGTGCCGTTCGCGGCTGGGTTGCACCACGGACTGATGTCGGGTCCGTTCGTGATTCTGAGGTTCGCCCTCGATGGGGACGGGCCGGATACCGAGCCACCTACGGTGTATGTCGAAGGCCTGACGGGGGCGCTGTACCTTGACAAGCCGAACGAGCTCGAGCGCTACAGCGCGGTGTTCTCGACCCTCTGGGACTCATCGCTCGACGATTCAGACTCCAAGGACATCATCCTGCAAGCGGCAAGGGAGCTAGAGACGTGAACACGATCGATCTCTCCGGCGCGGTGTGGCGCAAGAGCCGCCGCAGCAACGCGGATCGTAACTGCGTGGAGGTCGCGTTCCTCGACG
>JBOHCZ010000432.1:0-3419 GCA_050699195.1 Streptomycetales bacterium | reverse complement strand
CGTTCTGCGCGGGCGTCGAGCGCGCGATCGAGATCGTCGAACGCGCGCTGGAGCGCCACGGGCCGCCGGTGTACGTCCGCAAGCAGATCGTCCACAACGTGCACGTGGTGCGCGACCTCGAACGCCGCGGCGCGGTCTTCGTTGACGAGCTGGGCGAGGTGCCCCCGGCCGCGACGGTGGTCTTCTCGGCGCACGGCGTCTCCCCCGCCGTCCGGCACGCGGCCAGCGCCCGGGGGCTGGCGGTCATCGATGCCACGTGCCCGCTCGTGACGAAGGTCCACAACGAGGTCACGCGCTTCGCCAGGCGCGGCGACACCGTGCTGCTGATCGGCCATTCCGGTCACGAGGAGACGGAGGGGACCCTGGGCGAGGCACCCGGTCGGGTCACGCTGGTGGAGGCCGCCGACGACGTCGCAGGGCTCGAGGTCGAGGACCCGGACCGGGTCTCCTACGTCATGCAGACCACGCTCGCGGCCGACGAGGTCCAGGGCATCGTCGATGGCCTGCGCGACCGCTTCCCCAATCTCGGCGCTCCCGCGTCGGAGGACATCTGTTACGCGACGACCAACCGGCAGGAGGCGCTGCGCGCCGTCGCCGGGGACTCAGACATCGTCCTCGTCGTGGGATCGGCGAACTCGTCGAACTCGCGGCGCCTGGTGGAGACCGCGGCCCGGCAGGGCACGCCCGCCCACCTCGTGGACGATGCCACGGGGATCGACCCCGCGTGGCTGCGCGGCGCCCGTACCGTCGGCCTGACCGCGGGCGCATCGGCGCCCCCCGACATCGTCTCGGCGGCCATCTCGTGCCTCCGCGGCCTCGGCCCCGTCGAGGTGGAGGAGCGCACGGTGGCCGCGGAGTCGATCCGCTTCACGCTGCCGAAGGAGGTGCGACAGCCATGACGATGCCGCTGCGGCAGAGCGTGCGCATCGGTGCCTACCTGCTCGAACAGAAGATTCGCGGCCGCCAGAAATTCCCGCTGATCGTCGAGCTCGAGCCGTTGTTCGCGTGCAATCTCGGCTGCGCCGGGTGCGGCAAGATCCAGCACCCGGCCGACATCCTCAAACCGCGCATGCCCGTCGAGCAGGCGATCGCGGCGATCGAGGAATGCGGGGCGCCGATGGTCTCGATCGCGGGGGGCGAGCCACTCATGCACCCCGAGATCGAGCGGATCGCCGAGGAGCTCGTCCGCCGCAGGAAGTTCGTGTTCCTGTGCACGAACGCGCTGCTCATGCCGAGGAAGATCGACCGCTTCCGGCCCTCGCCGTACTTCGCGTGGGCGGTGCACATCGACGGGCTCAAGGAGCGCCACGACGCGTCGGTGTGCAAGGAAGGCGTCTTCGAGCAGGCGGTCGCCAACGTGCGGGACGCGCAGCGCCGCGGCTTCCGGGTGACGACCAACACGACGTTCTTCTCCAACGACACCCCGCAGAGCGTCATCGAGGTCCTCGACTACCTCAACGAAGACCTGCAGGTCGACCAGATGATGATCTCGCCCGCCTACGCCTACCGGAACGCCCCCGACCAGGAGCACTTCCTCGGCGTCGCGGAGACCCGCGAGCTGTTCCGCAAGGCCTTCGCGGACGGCCGGCGAAAGCGCTGGCGGCTCAACCACTCGCCGCTTTTCCTGGACTTCCTCGAGGGCAGGGCGGACTTCGCCTGCACGGCGTGGGGCATCCCGTCGTACTCACTGTTCGGCTGGCAGCGGCCCTGTTACCTGATGTCGGACGGGTACGCCGCCACCTACCGCGAGCTCGTCGAGACCACCGATTGGGAGGCCTACGGGCGGGGACGCGACCCGCGCTGCGCGAACTGCATGGCCCATTGCGGGTACGAGCCGACGGCCGTGCTCGCGACGATGGGGTCGCTCCGCGAGTCGGTGCGGGCGCTGCGGGGCGGCTGAGCTCGTATCCGGCTCAACTCAGGCCTGTTATCTCAGCCCACGGCGCTGCACGGGCGGTCAGCCGAAGCGGCCCGCGAGATGCCGGTAGAGGCCGGGCAGCGCGCCGTGCAGCCGGGCCGGCAGCCGCATCCAGCCTGGCGCGAACACCTCGGGGCGCTCGCGTGCCACCGCACGCACGATCGCATCCGCCACCTGCTCCGGCGGGATCGGGCGCGGCCATCGCCTGCCGTACGGCACGCCCCTGCGCCCGAAGAAGGGGGTGTCGACGACCCCGGGAACCACGACGGACACGCCGACGTTCGTGCCGGCCAGCTCGTAGCGCAGGCTGTCGGCGAAGACACCGGCAGCGGCCTTCGTCGCGGCGTACACGGCCTCGCCACCCACTCCGGTACGGCCTGCGATCGACGAGACCACGACGATGTGGCCACGGCCCCGGGCGACCATCGCGGGCAGCAGGGCCCGGGTGAGCCTGACCGGCGCCAGCAGGTTGGCGGCGACCAGGTCGCCGATCGCGGCGTCCGGCATCGCTGCGAACTCCCCCGCCCAGCCGACGCCCGCGTTGTTCACGAGCAGATCGACGTGGCCGAGGGCGTCGCGGGCCCGCGCGGCGGCGTCCTCCGGACCTCCGGCAGCCGCCAGGTCGGCGACGAGAGGCACGCCCGCGACATCCCGGGTCACCGCGTCGAGACGCGCCGCGTCACGCCCGAGCAGGAGGATCCGGCAGCCCGCGGCGGCGAGGCGCCTCGCGGCCGCCGCGCCGATGCCCGAGGAAGCGCCCGTGACGAGCGCGACGGCGCCCTCCATCTGCATGCCGTGACACTACGTCAGCGAAGCGCCTCACCGACGGCACGCGCCACCGCGTCGGCCCGGGTGTCATCGAGCGGCCGCCCGCGGCCGTCTCCCCGGGCGTCCACGACGTAGAACACGTCGACCGCCGCGGGGCCGAGGGTGTTTGCGTGGGCGCGCCGCACGTCGACCCCGTGGTGCTCGAGCACCCGCCCCACCCGGTAGAGCAGGCCCGGCCGGTCCTGGGCGCGTACCTCGAGGACCGTGGCCGTGTCACAGGCGCCCGCCACCACCTCCACCGCAGGCGCGGCGACCCCGCCACCGGTCGGGGCGCCCGGGCGGCGAGGCTGGGCGGCGTCCCGCCGGGCGAGAAGCGCCCCGATGTCGGCGGCGCCCTCGATGGCCCGCCGGAGGTCCTCGCGCAGCACAGCCGGATCGGGCAGGTCGCCGTACCTCGGCAGGACCGTCCACACCCCGACCCCCGCAGACCCGACCGTCTCCACCGTGGCAGCCCGCACGTCGAGGCGGTGCAAGGCCAGGACGCCCGCGGTGCGGGCCAGCAGCCCGAGCCGGTCCGGGGCCACCACGGTCACCGTGGCGGCGTCCCGGCTCGATTCCCGGCCGGGCGTCAGGTCGACCACGAAGGCGCCGTCCCGGGCGAGCCGGCGCTGCGCGGGAGTGAGCCGGGGCGGGGCGGGTGCGGGCCGGCCGTGCAGCGCCGCCGCGGTGCGTG
>JBOHCZ010000431.1:0-3523 GCA_050699195.1 Streptomycetales bacterium | reverse complement strand
CGCGGCGAGCAGCAGCGCCATCGCCGCCAGCCGGGCGGTTCTCGCGCCGAGCCGCTGGGGCAGGCCGCGTACCCCGGTGGCGAGGTCGCCGTCGATGTCGGGCAGCACGTTGGTCAGGTGCGCGGCGACGCCGAGCAGCGCCCCCACGGCGACGGCCCATCCGGGAGGAGCCGGGTGGCCCGGCAGGCCGTAGGTCACGACCGCCGGCAGCAGGCCGAAGCTCACGGCGTACGGGATGAAGGACAGCGGCGTTGCCTTCACCCCGAGGTCGTACGCCCACGCCGAGCCCACGGCGATCAGGTGGGCGGCGCCGGCCTGCAGGCCGTTCGCGAAGGAAAGGGGTACGCAGGCGACGAGCGCGAGCGCCGCCCCTGCCGCGACCGTACGAGGCGGCACAAGGCCGCTCGCCACCGGCTTGCCGCGTCGCCCGGCCGCGCGGTCCCGCTCGCGGTCCAGGACGTCGTTGCCCCAGCCGATGGACAGCTGACCGGACAGGATGGTGAGTGCGACGAGCAGTGTCCCGGCGGGGCCGCGCCCGGCGGAGGCGGCGAGGGCCGTCGTGATGGCTGTGACAGCGAGGACGGGGCCGGGGTGGGAGGCGCGGAGCAGGCCCCGCAGCCTCACCCGGACCCGCCGTAGGCGCCCGGGGCGGAGAGCTCGGCGAGCTGGAGCTCGAGCCGGGTGCCGGCCCGTACGTCGCGCTGCACGGCCTCGACCACACCGTCGCTGTGCACCAGCACGACCGTGAGGCCACGTGGCTGGTAGGCGTCGGTGAGTGTGCCGCGCGCGTCGACGACGACCGAGGACGTGCCGGTGCCGGTGCGGGCGGCGAGCTCGCGGAGCTGACCTTCCTGATCGGGGCCACCTGCCAGGTAGAGGTCGAGCAGGTACTCCTGGGCCTGCCGGAACATGCCTTCGACCGCGCCGGCACAGCGGCAGCCGGGCGGGACGAGCGCGACGACTCCAGGGCGCAGATCGCGAGGGCTTCGTGGTGCGCCCTCGACGAGGACCTCCTCGCGCGGCAGCAGGCCGCCCTCCTGGTTCGGGACGGCCGCGGACGCCGTCGCCAGCGGCTGCCGGATGGGGCGCTGCGGCTCGTCGGGAGTGAGCAGCGCCACCAGGCTGCCGATGAGAGCCACCCCGAGGAGGGCGAGCACGACGACCGGACCTGACAGCGCGTGGCGGTACCAGCGCCGGGTGCGGGCCAGCCGCTGGAGACCCTCGACGGCCCGGCGGTGCCGGATCTCGCGGCGGTACGCGCGGATCTCGTCATCGAGCTCGCTGGCGTCATCGGGGATCGCGATCTCGTTGAACGGCCCGGGGCCGTCGTCGTGACCGTTGCGGCCACTGTTGAAGTCGTTGAAGTCGTTGAAGTCACTGTCGTCGCGATCTGCGGCGCTCATCGCGTCACCCCGGCGTCGACTTCGATACGAGCGCCGGAACGCGCGTCGACACAAGCGCCAAAACGCGCGTCGAAACGCACGCCGAAACGCGCGCGGAACGCACCCAGCCTGCCCTCATCGTTCCAGTATCCGCGTGGCGGCAAGCCCGTGCGCGCGGCGCGAAGAACCCCCCGAAGCATGAAAGCTCGCTGTTGTCAAGGCCTCAGCAAGCCTCTGACCTGCATAAACGTTCTTCTGGGGGAATGTGAGACGTGTTACCCTAGGAAACCACGGAAGGGGTACCTGTCACATGGCCTTCAAGGTTGGCGAGACCGTCGTCTACCCGCACCACGGGGCGGCGCTCATCGAAGCCATCGAGACGCGCACGGTCAAGGGTGAGGACAGGCTCTACCTTGTCCTCAAGGTAGCCCAGGGGGACCTCACCGTGAGGGTTCCCGCGGACAATGCTGAGATCGTGGGCGTCCGCGATGTGGTGGGCCAAGAGGGCCTCGACCGGGTGTTCGAGGTGCTCCGGGCCCCGCACACCGAGGAGCCGACGAACTGGTCGCGCCGCTACAAGGCGAACCTCGAGAAGCTCGCTTCGGGTGATGTCATCAAGGTCGCCGAGGTCGTCCGCGACCTCTGGCGGCGGGAGCGTGACCGCGGGCTCTCGGCAGGCGAGAAGCGGATGCTCGCCAAGGCTCGCCAGATCCTCGTGAGCGAGCTCGCGCTTGCCGAGAACACCAACGAGGACAAGGCCGAGGCCCTGCTCGACGAGGTCCTCGCCTCCTGAAGATCGCTGCCGTCGTCCCGGCTGCGGGCCGAGGGGAGCGGTCGCAGTGGGCGACGCCGCCGGCCCTCCGTGACCTGGGTGGCGCACCGTTGTTCGTGCACGCCGTGCGCGTGTTGTGCCGTTCCAGCCTGATCGAGTTCGTGGTCGTCGCCGCGCCGCCCGGCCGTGCCGGCGACGTGCGGGCCATGCTGGCCGATCACCGGCTCACCGCCGGAGTCGGGGCCGGGGTTGAGGCCCGGGCAGGGGTCGTCGAGGGCGGCCCGACGCGGCGGACCTCGATACTCCTGGCGCTGGAGTCGCTCGCCGGCACCCTCGACGCTGATGACGCCGTTATCGTCCACGATGCGGCCCGCCCGCTCGCGCCCGGTGAGATCGTCGACGCGGTCGTGGCCGCGCTCGGCCGGGGCGAGGTGGCCGTCGTGCCCGCCATCGCGCTGGCCGACACGGTCAAGGAGGTCGGTACGGAGTCGCGGGTGACGCGGACGATCGACCGTTCGACGCTCCGCGTGATCCAGACCCCGCAGGGGTTCCGGCGCGGCGTGCTCGAGTCGGCTTACCGCGCTGCCGCCGAAGGGCGGTTGCCCGGTCGACCCGAGGGCGTGCGTGCGGAGGAGTCGGCGGCAGACGACGCCACGCTCCTGACTGCGCTGGGGCAGGATGTGCTCGTGGTCGACGGGCACGCAGACGCCTTCCCGGTGGTACGACCGCTCGATCTCGTCCTCGCCGAGGCGGTGCTCGCGAGTCGACCCGCCACCAGAGGGGACCGGCACGGTGCACCCCGGTCCGGCTGAGATCCCGCGCGTCGGCGTGGGGGTCGACGTGCATCCCTTCGCCGAGGGCCGCCCGCTGCGCCTCGCCGGCCTGGCCTGGCCGGGAGAGCCCGGCCTTATCGGGCACTCCGACGGCGACGTAGTGGCACACGCGGCTTGTGACGCGATCCTGTCGGCTGCCGGGCTCGGTGACCTCGGCACGCAGTTCGGCACCCAGCGGCCAGAGTGGGCGGGGGCCTCCGGTGTCGCCCTGCTCAGCGAGTCGGTACGGCGCGTCGCGTCGGCCGGCTACCGGGTCGGCAACATCGCCGTGCAGGTGATCGGCAACCACCCCAGCATCGCGCCCCGGCGCGCCGAAGCGCAGGCCTGCCTGTCGGAAGCGGTGGGCGCGCCCGTGAGCGTGAGCGGCACCACGACCGACGGCCTCGGGCTCACCGGGCGCGGCGAGGGGCTGGCCGCCGTCGCGACGGCGATCGTCTGCCGGCTCTTACCCGCGGCTGGTCCCTGACGGCGGCCGGTCCGCAGTGTTCTCGGCGCCCCGCCCTGCCCCGCCCTGCCTACCCTCCCCAGCCTGGGCG
>JBOHCZ010000430.1:0-3754 GCA_050699195.1 Streptomycetales bacterium | reverse complement strand
CCCCAGGATCACGACGGTCCGCGGGTACCAGGTCGAGGCCGCACGCCTGGGCGGCCTCGACGTAGGCGGTACCGGCGCCCGCGTCACCTGCGGCACCCGCGCCACCGGCGTCACCCGCGGCACCGGCCATCAGCACGGTCGCCGGCACCCTCCCCCCGAGGGGGCCGCTCACCTGCACGGCGAGCAGCCGCCCGCCGAGCGCGGCATGGATCACGTCGACGAACCCGGGGCCACCGTCGGAGAGCGGCGCGGTGTCGAGCCCATCGCGGGGAGCGGTCGCGCGCCACCCCCTGGCGATGGCCTCGGCGGCCTGGACCGCGGTCAGCGTGCCGGCGAACTTGTCAGGGGCGACGAGAATACGCACGACGCCCAGCATGGCAGGTGCGCGGTGACGGTAGGATCACCTATAACGTCACTTCGACGAGAAGGGGGCCGCCGTGCCCGCCGAGACTGCTCACGCCGCAGCGCCGTCCGCCTCCGGGCCCATCACTGGCACCGTCACGGGCCCAGGCACCGTCATGGTTCCGCTGCACCTGCTCGGCCGTGGCTCCGACCCGCGCAGCGAGCGCGGCGTCGACTGCCCCGGGGACCTGCCGCCGGCTTCCGACCCGCACCTGGTGGAGCGGGCCCACGCCGCCCGGGAGGCGCTCGGCGACTCGGCGTTCCTGCTCGGCCACCACTACCAGCGTGACGAGGTCATCCGGTTCGCGGACGTCACGGGTGACTCGTTCAAACTCGCCCAGCAGGCGGCCGCCCGTCCGGAGTCCCCCTACATCGTGTTCTGCGGCGTGCACTTCATGGCCGAGTCGGCGGACATCCTCACGGCGGACCACCAGCAGGTGGTCCTTCCCGACCTCGCGGCCGGCTGCTCGATGGCCGACATGGCGGCTTTCGAGCAGGTCGAGGAGTGCTGGGAGGTGTTCGAGGACGCCGGGATCGCCGACCGGGTGGTCCCAGTCTCGTACATGAATTCATCGGCCGACATCAAGGCGTTCACCGGCCGCCACGGCGGCACCATCTGCACGTCGTCCAACGCCAGGCGGGCGCTGGAGTGGGCGTTCGAGCAGGGCTCCACCGTGCTCTTCCTGCCCGACCAGCACCTCGGGCGCAACACCGCGGTCCGCCAGCTCGGGCTCGGCCTCGACGACTGCGTCGTGTACAACCCGCACAAGCCCGGGGGCGGCCTGACCCCGGCGCAGCTCCGCGACGCGCGGATGATCCTGTGGCGCGGCCACTGCTCGGTGCACGGGCGCTTCACCCTCGACGCGGTCCGCGACGTGCGGGAGCGGATCCCGGGCGTGAACGTGCTGGTCCATCCGGAATGCAGGTACGACGTCGTCACCGACGCCGACCTCGTCGGCTCGACGGAGTACATCATCAAGACCATCGATGCGGCCGAGCCGGGCACGGCGTGGGCGGTCGGCACGGAGCTGAACCTGGTCCAGCGGCTGGCCACCCGCCACCCCGACAGGACCGTGGTGTTCCTGGACCGCTCGGTCTGCTACTGCTCGACGATGAACCGGATCGACCTGCCGCACCTGGTGTGGGCCCTCGAGTCGCTCGTCGCAGGCAACGTCGTCAACCGGATCCAGGTGGACGAGCAGACCGCGCACCACGCGCGGGTCGCCCTCGACCGGATGCTGGCGCTGCCCTCGCGTTAGCCGCCCCAGCGCCGTGCTGATCTGCGCTGATTTGTGCTGGTTTGAGCTACAGACCGGGCGCGCCCCAGACCGGGAACCACCGCGACAGGTCGTTCTCGACCCGTAGGTCGCTCTCGATCTGAGCGCGCACCCGCAGCTCGAGACCGGTGTCGCGGCGCTCGCCACCCTGTGGCGCGAAGGGGTAGAAGGTCCCCCGCTTGTACAGGTAGACCAGGCCGATCCGACGCCCGTCACCGTCACGGAACCCGGCGAGCGAGCAGAGCAGCATCGGCCCGAAGCCGGCGTCCTGCAGGGAGACGTTGACGGCGTGCAGGTCCGCCACGAGAGCGGACAGCTCGGCCGGCTCGTGGCGGACCACCAGCCACGTGAAGCCGTACTCGTCGCGGCTCTCCTCCACCTTCGGCCCCCCGTCGGCGTCGAGCAGCGCCTGGATGTCGGCCTGGGTACGCGCGAAGGCGCCCCCCTCCACCGACTTGACGCACACCGAGCCGAGGCCGGTGGGGCGGAACCCGGCCGCCACCTCCAGGGTCAGCGCGGCCGACGGGAGGCCGAAGAGCTGGTCGAGGTCCGGACGCCGCGGCTGACGGCGCCCGAGCAGTGCGTCGAGGAAGCCCATCGCCAGCGTCAGCCCGTTCCCAGCTCTCGGGACAGCCGGCCGTGCTGCTCGAGGCGCCGTTCGAGGGTGGGGTGGGTGGACAGCAGGTGGGTGATGCTCGCCCCCCGGGACAAGGCGGGGGTGAAGAAGAAGGCGTTGAACGGCTCGGCGCGCCGCAGGTCGCGGGTGGGGATGCGGCCCATCTCCCCCGTGATCTTCGTGAGGGCGCTCGCGAGCGCGGCGGGATTGCCGGTGAGCAGCGCGCCGGTCCGGTCGGCGGAGAGCTCCCGGTAGCGCGAGAGCACCCGGATGAGCAGGAAGCTCACCACGTAGACGAGCACGCTGACCAGCGTCACGACCGCGAACACCACAAAGGTGTTCTGGTCGCGGCGATCCCGCCCGAGCCCGCCGGTGTAGAGCTGGAAGCGGGCCACCACCCCGGCGAGCACGCCCAGAAACGACGCGATCGTCATCACGGCGACGTCCCGGTGCGCGACGTGGGACAGCTCATGCGAAAGGACGCCCTCCAGCTCAGGGCCGTCCAGGCGGCGCACCAGGCCGCGCGTCACGCAGAGCACCGATGAGCTGGCACTGCGCCCCGTCGCGAACGCGTTCGGCACGTCCGTCTCGGCGATCGCGACCCGGGGTTTGGACATGTCGGCAAGCGCGCACAGCCGGTCGACCACCCCGTGCAGCTCGGGCTCCTGCTCGGGGCCGACAACGCGGGCCCGCATGGTGCGAAGCGCAAGCTTGTCCGAGAAGTAGTACTGGGCGAGGAAGGCCGCCCCGCCGATGGCAATGGCGAACGGCCACGCCCGCCCCAGCGCGACGACGAGCACCCCGATGAAGACGACGTAGATCAGGCCGAGGCCGAACATGGTGACGAGCATGCGGGCCGTCAGGCCCCGGTCGGGGGCGTAGCGCGTCGTCGCCACCTGCGGGCCTCCGCTCGAAAATCGTGGGCGCCACGCGTGGCCTGCGGGCCGCCCCTGGGCTGCTCAGCCGGGGATGAGCCCCTCGTCGCCGAGCATGGCGCGGACCTCGTCGATACGCAGGTCCGCGGAAGGCAAGATCAGCTCGGACGGCTCGAGCGCGTCGCTCGGGAGCGGGGTCGCCATCTCACGCACCTTCGCGAGCAGCGCCGTAAGCGCGGCCTGGAACTCCTGGTCGTCACCACTCTCGACGGCGTCGGAGAGCGAGTCGTCGAGTGCATTGAGCAGCTCGAGATGGTCGTCGGCGACCTCGAACTGCCCCTCCCCCATGATGCGGACGATCACCGTTCCTCCCCACCCGTGTCACGTGACGGCTTCGCGGCCCCGGTCCCCGGCCCGCCCCCGAGCTCCTTGCGCTCCTCGCCCGCGGCGACCTCCTGCTTCATCTGCGCGAGCTGGGACTCGACGTCGGACTGGCTCGACATCCGTTCCAGCTCCACCGAGATGTCGTCCCTGGCCGTACCGCTCGCGTCCTCGAGGGCGCCGGCCGCCGCGAGCTCGTCGAG
>JBOHCZ010000429.1:0-3200 GCA_050699195.1 Streptomycetales bacterium | reverse complement strand
GATCAACCCCATCGTGGTGGGATGCATCAACTATTACGGGCGCTTCTACAAGTCCAGATTGATCAGGAGGCTTATCGAAACTCAGTTTGAAGAAGTGGAGTGAGCGGATCGCGCCGAAGGCGGTTGGGTAGGTTCGTAGCGGCCGACGGTAGTCGGTGTGCATGCATCGCCAGGTTTGAAGTTCGCGATCGCTCGTTCGATGACATGTCGTTTTTGGGTAACTGGTCAGGTCATGTGACAGCGGGCAGCCAGGGTCGCGGTTCGGTGAGCATGGTGAGTGATTCGAGGAAGCCGATGCCGTGTTTGGCTGCGGTGGGGAGGTAGGAGCGGATCGCGCAGAACGCCTCGGCGCTTTTGGGGGTTCTGAGGCAGCCGGAGACCTTTTGCCGGACCTTGATCATCCTGATTTCGCGTTCCGCGGCGTTGTTGTCGAAGGACACTCGGAAGTCGACGGTGAAGCGCGGGTAGTCGGCTTGCCGGTCGAGGAGGCGGCGGGCCAGCGCGTGATGCTTTTTGGCCAGCTCGGTGCCGCGGTGGCGGTTCTCGGTGACGCCGATGTTCGCGGCGCAGCGCAGCAGGTGGGTCTGCTCGGCCAGCACCGCCGGATCGACGCCGCCGCGCCCGGCCTCGACGGCGTCGTCGACAAGCTTCTTCAGCTCCCCCAGCGCGTCGTGGGCTTGGCGCGCCCAGCAATATGCCCCGGCGGGCGCGACGTCGACGGCGGCGGTCAGCTCGCGCAGCACGTGCGCGCCGCACAGGGCGTGGCCTGCCCGCGTGTAGGTGTCATAGGGCGCCCAGGCGTCGTGCACCGCGATCCCGGTGAAGGTGGGCAGCACGCCGGCGGCGTTCATGGCAGCGGTGCCGCGCTTGGGGTGCACCGTGATCAGGGAGTACTTGCCGGTGGAGGCCGAGTGCACCCAGTGCAGCTTGGTAGCGACCCGGAACCCGGTCTCGTCGAAGTTCGCCACCGGAGCCTTCGCGATCTGGTCGCGCACGAGGTCGAAGGAAGCCCCAGCCGTTCACCTCACGCGCGGCGCGGCCGCTGGCCGCGGCGACCGTGCCCGACGAGATCGCCACGTCGAACAGCTCGCCGAGGGCCTGGGCGGTGCGCTGCTTGGACAGCAACTGCCCCACATACAGGTAGACCAGGACCGCGGTGATCCTCGACCCGTACGCCACCGGCGCGTCCACGCCGTCTGGCGCCTGCCCACAGGTGGTCGCCCCGCCCCCGCAGCGGCGCTCGATGAGCTGATGCCCGACGACCCGCACCGGCGTCGGCGGGATATCGAACACCTGGCGGCACACCACCCCGGTCCGCGCCGCACCGGCCAGACCGGCGCCGCACCCGCCGCAGGCCGCCGGCTCATGCCGGCGCACCTCGTCGGGGACCCCGACCCGCTTCAGCGTGCCGCCCGGATGCCCCGGCTGCCCGCCGGGCCTGCGCCCGGACCGTCCCCGCCGCGACTTGGGCGCGCGGTTTCGCCAGCCCGTCACCCGACGGCGGCTTGGAGGAGTTCGTCGAGTTCCGCGCCAACCTCGCCTCAAGCTCCGCCACCCACTCGACGAGCCTGACGTCTCCGCCCACAACTGCTCACTCAACCAACGCAACCAGCAGCGCATACGAAAGAGCATCGGACTCAGCCACACAAAGATCATCCCAGCACCGGTGACGATGTCACACACCAACACGATCAAGATCAGGGACGAGGACCTGACCAGTTACCAGCAGAAATGGCCGGCCGGACCGAGCAGGCCATTCTTCGTGACACCTTGGCGCTGCATAGCATTGACCCAGTCGAACGTTACGATGATTTCTCTCGGGCGTTGGCCGCCGCAGGCGGAATCACGTCCTTCGATGTCCCGCGCGGCGGCTTCTTCCTGTGGTTGGACGGGCTCGACGCCAACACCGCGGAGCACGCTGGGGTACGGGCGGCCGACGGCACGCGCTTCGGGGCGTCCCAAGGAGCAGCGGTCCGCTTGAGCTACAGCTTCAACTCGCCACAGGATCTGGCGAGGGCAGCACATCAATTGGCTTCTGTGTTCCCCACAGCTTCAGGGCCGAGCTGAGGCAAGACCTTGTTGGGTGCTGCGGTTGGAGCGAGGAAGATCCCGGCCACCAGGATTCCGGCCACCGCAGTCGCCGTCACGAGGGCCGTTGTCAGCCAGAGCACACCCTGGATGCCCAGTAGGGCCAGGCCCGGACCAAAGGCCATCTGCGCCAGGGGAATGGCGGCGTTGGAGCCGAGTGCGTCATAGCTGTACATCCGGGAGAGCTTGTCAGCGGGAAGCTCGCGCTGCATCGTCAGATCCCAGTTGACCCCGAAGATCTCGATGCCGACACCGACGAGGACCGCGGCTAGGGCCACGGCTAGCACGGGCAAAGGAATCGCCAGGGCGACGAACGCCGGCACAGCAGTCAAGACGGCGGACCACCCCGCGAGGAGGGGCCGAGCCGGTTTCCACAGCGTGGCCAAAGCTGCGCCGACGACGAGCCCCAGACCTTGCGCCGCGACGATTACTCCCCAGGGACCAGCTCCGCCATAGGTCTCGTTGGCGACCATCGGGCCAGCGGTCTCGAACCCCACTGCCACTGCGGCATTGATGAGGGCGAACAGGGCAACGGTGGCACAGAGCCAGGTACGGCTACGGAACTCCGCCCACCCGTCCATAAGGTTCTGCAGCATTGAGGCGCTGGGTCCGATTCCGCGAGAGGCCGCTCGGATCTTCAACGTCGCGAAGGCTGCAGCGGCGGTCAGGTACAGGCCAGCATTGATGGCCAGAGCCGCCCCAGTGCCCACGGCGGCGATCAGGGTTCCACTAAGCGCAGCGCCACCAATCATCGCTATGTTCACACCGGTTCGTGACACAGCATTCGCATGGCGGAGCAGGTGGGGTGGAACCGTTCGCGGCAGGGTGCCGTTCATCGCAGGGAACAGGAACGCGGCGGCGGCCCCGTTCGGTATCTGCAGCAGCGCGAGAGCCCCGACCCCCATGTTGTGACTGACAGCCAGGGACGCAGTGATGGCCTGCGACACGGCCGCGAGAGCACTGGCGCCGACCATGACGGAGCGGGGCGAGCTTCGATCCGCCACGATTCCGCCGAGGAGGAGGAAAGTGATGACCGACAGGCCCAATGGCGTTAACTTAGAGTTTGGGGGTGCTAGGATCTTCGGGTGGTCAGGGTCGGGCAGCGGGTGGCG
>JBOHCZ010000428.1:0-2415 GCA_050699195.1 Streptomycetales bacterium | reverse complement strand
TTGAGGAACACCGCGGGCGTCCCCCGGCCGGCAGCGACGAGCGCGGGGCGCGCGCGCACCAGGTAGGCCGACACGGCGGCCCGGGCGTAGGACCCCACGGGCACCAGGCGTTCCCTGCCGCCCTTGCCGAACAGCCGGACGGAGCTGCCCTCGAGGTCGACGTCGTCCACGTCGAGGCCGACCGCCTCCGATATCCGCGCCCCGGTCCCGTACAGCAGCTCGAGCAGCGACCGGTTGCGCAACGTCAGAGGGGACTCACCCGCACCGGCGGCCGCCAGCAGTGCCTCGACCTGCTCCAGGGGCATCGCCTTGGGCAGCCTCCGCCCCGGGGCCGGCGGGCGTACCGACCGCGAGGGGTCCGTCGGGGCGAGTCCCTCCCGCATCGCGAACCTGTGGAACCCGCGGACGGCCACCACCGTCCGGGCCGCGGAGCCTGCGCTCAGCGGCACGTGGTCGGCGTCCCCCGAACGCAGGGACACCAGGAAGTCCGAGACCAGCTCCTCGGTGACGGCGTCCAGCGAGCCCACCCCCCGAGCGGCGAGGTGGCCGACGTAGCGCGCCAGGTCGCGCCGGTAGGACAGCAGCGTGTTCCCGGCGAGACCGCGCTCGACCGCGAGGTGGTCGAGGTAGGTACGGACCGCCGAGGTCAGCCCACGGTGAGCGTCGCTCAGCTCAGCACCTCGTCGAGTGATGTCACGGTGATGCCGTGCGCCTCTCCCACGGAGGCGTAGGTGAGCTGGCCCTCGTGGGCGTTGAGCCCGAGCGCGAGCGCGTGGTCGGCCCTGCACGCCCCCCGCCAGCCGCGCCCGGCGATCGCCAGTGCGTAGGGCAGCGTGACGTTGGTCAGCGCGTAAGTCGACGTGTGCGGCACCGCGCCGGGCATGTTCGCCACACAGTAGAAGATCGAGTCCTGCACGGTGAAGGTGGGCGCGTCGTGCGTGGTGGGCCGCGACGACTCGAAGCACCCGCCCTGGTCGACCGCCACGTCGACGAGCACCGAGCCGGGCCGCATGCCCGCCACGAGGTCGTCGGTGACCAGCTTCGGGGCCCTCGCGCCCGGCACCAGCACCGCTCCGATCACGAGATCGGCGTCCAGGCAGGCGCGGGCGATCTCGTAGGAGTTGGAGGCCACCGTCTGCAGGTGGCCCTGGTAGATCCGGTCGGCCTCGCGCAGCTTCGCGACGTTGTTGTCCAGCAGCAGGACCTCGGCCTGCATGCCGAGGGCGATGGCGGCGGCGTTCATGCCGGAGACGCCGGCGCCGAGCACCACGACCTTCGCGGCGTACACCCCGGACACGCCGCCCATCAGCACCCCGCGGCCGCCGGCCTCGCGCTCCAGGTAGTGGGCACCCACCTGGGCCGCCATCCGGCCCGCAACCTCGGACATCGGCGCCAGCAGCGGCAGCGACCGGTCGGGCAGCTGCACCGTCTCGTAGGCGATCGCGGTCGTTCCCGCATCGAGCAGCGCGCGGGTGCAGGGCTGGGAGGCGGCGAGGTGCAGGTAGGTGAACAGGATCTGGCTCTTGCGCAGCCTGTGGTACTCCTGCGCCACCGGTTCCTTGACCTTGAGGATGAGCTCGCCGGCGGCCCACACGTCATCCGCGCCGTCGAGGATGACCGCCCCTGCTGACCGGTAGTCGTCGTCGGGGATGGCCGACCCGGCACCGGCGGCGGTCTCCACGTAGACCTCGTGGCCGCCCCGTACGAACTCGTGTACTCCCGCCGGTGTGATCGCCACGCGGTGCTCGTGGCTTTTGACCTCGCGTGGGATGCCGACCTTCACGGATACCAAGCCTTTCGCTTATCGTGCATCGACCTCGTCGTCGACGACTCACCGCTGCGGCGGCGCAAGTCTATGTGGTGCCCACACCCCGGGCCCCGGTGCGGACGGTCCCGTGGGTCCGGGCCGGAGCCGGCCTGTACTGGGCAGAGAGAGGTCACCATGAAGCTCTACGCCGACCGCCCGGCGGTCTGGTTCCGCCAGCTCACACTCGATCTCGGGGTGCTGGCCTGGACGCTGGTGTGGGTGCGCCTCGCCGAGACACTGCACGGCCGGGTGATGGACCTCGCAGAGCCTGGCAGGCGGCTCGAGGACGCCGGCACCGGCCTCGCGGGCAGCCTCTCCGAGGCGGGCGCGAAGGCCGGCGGCGTGCCACTGGTCGGGGACGCCCTGAGCGCCCCGCTCGACAAGGCGGGTGCGGCCGGAGCCATGCTGGCCGAGGCAGGCCGCAACCAGCAGGAAGCCGTCGGGGACCTCGCCCTCGTCCTCGCCGCCCTGGTCCTGGTCCTGCCCCTCGGCCTGGTCGCCTTCGGCTGGCTGCCACGGCGCGTGCGGTGGATCGTCCGTGCCACGGCAGCCCGCCGCTGCCTGCGTACGGACGGCGGCCTCGACGTGCTGGCGCTGCGCGCGCTCGC
>JBOHCZ010000427.1:0-4868 GCA_050699195.1 Streptomycetales bacterium | reverse complement strand
GACGTAGGCTGATGTCTCACTGAGGCCTCCCGCAACTGTGGCTCTACCTGACAGGCGAAAACCTTCGCCCGTGGGGCAACCCACGTCCACTTGCGAGCGAGGCCTCAGCCTCTGCATACCGTCTAGTGGCCGGCATCCTCCCAGGTCGGCCCTACGCCGATGGACACGTCGAGCGGGGCGCGCAGCGGGTAGGCGCTGCCCATCTCACGGCGGACGAGCGCCTCCACGGACTCCCGCTCACCCCCTGTCACCTCGAGCACGAGCTCGTCGTGGACCTGGAGCAGCAGCCTCGAACCCATGCCCTCCTCGCGCAGCGCCCGGTCGACGCCGAGCATCGCGACCTTGATGATGTCGGCGGCCGAGCCCTGGATGGGGGCGTTCAACGCCATCCGCTCGGCCATCTCGCGGCGCTGGCGGTTGTCGCTGGTGAGGTCGGGGAGGTAGCGGCGGCGGCCGAGCATGGTCTCGGTGTAGCCCTCGCGACGCGCGCGCTCGACGACGTCGCGCAGGTAGTCGCGCACCCCGCCGAACCGGTCGAAGTACTCCTCCATGAGGGCGCGCGCCTCCTCGGGCGTGATGCCGAGCTGCTGGGCCAGCCCGAAGGCCGACAGGCCGTAGGCGAGGCCGTAGTTCATCGCCTTGATGCGGCGACGCATCTCGGGCGTGACCTGCTCGGCGGGGACAGCGAACACCCTGGCGGCGGTCACGGCGTGGAAGTCCATGCCCGAGTGGAAAGCGTCGAGCAGCCCGGCATCCTCCGACAGGTGGGCCATGATCCGCATCTCGATCTGGCTGTAGTCCGCGGTCAGCAGGCAGTCATAGCCCTCGCCGACGACGAAGGCCCGGCGGATCCGGCGGCCCTCGTCGGTGCGGATCGGGATGTTCTGCAGGTTCGGATCGACCGAGGACAGCCGCCCGGTCGCGGCGACCATCTGGTTGTACGTGGTGTGGATGCGGCCGTCGTCGGCGATCGCCTTGAGCAGGCCCTCCACGGTGACCCGGAGCCGCGAGACGTCGCGGTGGCGCAGCAGGACGACCGGCAACTCGTTGTCGGTCTGCAAGGCCAGCCACTGCAGGGCGTCGGCGTCGGTGGTGTAGCCGGTCTTGATCCGCTTGGTCTTGGGCAGCTTCAGCTCGTCGAAGAGGATCTGCTGGAGCTGCTTGGGAGAACCCAGATTGAACTCCCGCCCGGCCACCCGGTGGGCCTCCTCGGTGACCTGCTTGACGTGGGCGGCGAACTGTGCCTCCAGATCGGAGAGGTAGTGACGGTCGGCGCCGATGCCGGCACGCTCCATGTCCGCGAGGACCGTGACGAGCGGCAGCTCCACGTCGCGCAGCAGTCCGGCGCCCCCCCGGCTGTCGAGCTCGCGGTCGAGCACGGCGGAGAGCTCGAGCGTGGCATGGGCCCGCACCATGAGCACCGTCGCCGCCTCGTACTCGTCGCCGCCGTCGAGGGAGAGCTGGCCGTCCTCGGGGGCCTCGACGCGCAGCTCCCGCCGCAGGAAACGCAAGGACAGGTCGGCGAGGTCGAAGGTGCGCTGCCCAGGCAGCACGAGGTAGGCGCACAGCGCGGTGTCGCTCGTCACGCCACGCAGCTCCCAGCCGTGCGCGGCGAGCGCGAGCTGGGGACCCTTGGCGTCGTGGAACGTCTTGGGCCTGGCGGCGTCGCAGGCCCAGGCGGCGAACGCGGTCGCGTCCTGCTCGGTGAGCTGCGTGGGATCGAGCCACACGGCGGAGCCGTCGGGAGCCGAGAGCGCCAGCCCGCTGAGGACGCCCGTGCCCCGACCCCAATGCCCCTGCGCCGCGACCCCGAGTCGCCCGCCGGGCGGCGCGTGCTCGGCCAGCCACTCGGGGAGATCGCCCGGATCGAGCACCCGGCCGTCGACCTCGAACCCGGTGTCGGCCTCGGGCTGCGCCGTCTGCAGCGTCTGGTACAGCCGGTCGCGCAGCACCCGGAACTCGAGCGCGTCGAAGACCGCGTGGACCGCCTCGCGGTCCCACTGGGTGTGGTGCAGGCCGTCCGGCGTGACCTCGAGCGTCACGCTGCGGACCAGCTCGGTGAGCTGACGGTTACGCATCACGCCGGCGAGGTGGTCACGCAGTGCCTGGCCGGCCTTGCCGCGCACCTCGTCGACCCGGTCGACGAGCGCGTCGAGCGAGCCGAACTCGCGGACCCACTTGGCCGCGGTCTTCTCCCCCACCCCCGGGATGCCCGGCAGGTTGTCGCTCGGGTCACCCCGCAGGGCGGCGAAGTCAGGGTACTGAGCCGGCGTCAGGCCGTACTTGTCCTGGACCGCATCGGGGGTGAAGCGGGTCAGCTCGGAAACCCCTCGGCGGGGGTAGAGGACCGTGACCTGGCCGGTCACGAGCTGGAGGCAGTCACGGTCGCCGGTGAGGATCAGGACGTCGTACCCCTCGCGCTCGGCCTGGGTCGCGAGCGTCGCGATGACGTCGTCGGCTTCGTACCCCTCGAGCTGGATCGAAGGGATGCGCAGCGCGTCGAGCACATCGCAGATCAGGCTGATCTGGCCCTTGAAGTCAACCGGGGTCTCGAGCCGCTTGGCCTTGTACTCGGCGTAGGCCTCGCTGCGGAACGTCTTGCGGGAGGCGTCGAAGGCGACCGCGATGTGCGTGGGCTGTTCGTCGCGCAGCGTGTTGATGAGCATCGACGTGAAGCCGTAGACCGCATTGGTCGGCTGCCCCGTGGTCGTCGCGAAGTTCTCCACAGGCCGGGCGAAGAACGCCCGGTAGGCCAGCGAGTGCCCGTCGAGCAGCAGGAGCCGCGGGCGGCCAGTGTGACGTGCTGAGTGATGGGGTCCTGAACTGTCAGCCACGGGTCGATCCTAGGCTGCGGGTACGACGCTGACAGTTACGGTCCGCGCACCGGACCCGCGTCGGCAGCCACACACCGGAGGAGCCTTGGCCGAGGACACCGCCCCATCCCAGGGCTGGCCAGGCGACCTGACTCCCGAGGTCCGCGCGCAGCTGCACGATTACGCGGTCAGAGGCCTCGCGGGCCGTCTCGGCGTGCGGATCACCGAGGCCAGCGCCGAGCGGGTGGTCGCCACCATGCCGGTCGACGGCAACCACCAGCCCTACGGGCTGCTGCACGGTGGGGCGTCCTGCGTACTCGCCGAGTCACTGGGGTCCACCGGAGCCGCGATCCACGCCGGGCCCGGCAGGATCGCGGTGGGCATCGAGATCAACGCCAGCCACCACCGTGCGGCGACGGGAGGCACCGTCACGGGCGTCGCCTCGGCCGTGCACCTGGGGGGGACGGTGGCCACGTACCAGGTCGCCCTCACCGACGAGTGGGGCAGGCGGATCTGCACGGCCAGGATCACCTGCCTGATCCGCGAGGCGCCGGGCGGCCGGCGACCTTAGGACGGTCCGGCGGGGGCCATGGTGTCTCCGCCCAGATACACCCTGATAGCCGTCAGGTTACGACTCGACTGCAACACGCCCGCAATCGCTTCCTCACCCCCCACCCCTGAGCTACTCTCCGCGCATCTGGACGCGCAGGATCGTCCTAACCAAGACTGCGGGAGACCTCGATGTTGAGCAGGAAGTGGGCCCGCCCCTTGACGCTGGTCGCGGGGCTTGTCCTCGCTGTCTCGGCCTGTGGCGGCGGAGGCGGCCAGGCGGAGCCCAAGGCCGGTGGCGGGGACAAGGGCAAGGGGGACGGTGCCCTCAAACTGGGTTACGTTCTCCCCGAAACGGGTGAATTGGCCTTCCTCGGCCCGCCTCAGATCAAGTCGGCCGAGTACGCCATCTCACAGATCAACAAAGCCGGCGGTGTCCTGGGCAAGGACGTGCCGGCAATCGTCGCGGGCGATGAAGCGGCCGACACCGCGGTCGCCAACCAGTCCGCCGACCGGGTGCTCGCCGCGGATGTCGACGCCATCGTCGGCGCGGCGGCCTCCGGCATGACCCTCGGCATCATCGACAAGGTGACGGGCGCCGGCGTCGTCGAGTGCTCGGCTTCCAACACCGCCCCGAACCTCACCGACTACGACGACGGTGGGTTCTACTTCCGTACGGCGCCAAGCGATTCCCTGCAGGGACCCATCCTCGCCGAGACGGTCGTCGCCGACGGCCATAGCAACGTCGCCGTCGTAGCCCGCGCCGACGACTACGGCAAGGGGCTTGCCGATGCGACCGCACAGTCGCTGGAGGAGGCCGGCGCGACCGTGGCCGTGAAGTCGACCTACGACCCCAACGCGCAGAACTTCGACTCCGTCGTACAGAAGATCTCGGGCGCCAAGCCCGACGCCACCGTCCTCATCGCCTTCGAGGAGGGCACCCAGATCCTCCAGGGCATGATCGAGGCGGGCGTGGGCCCGGACAAGATCGGCGTCTACGGTGCGGACGGGCTGCGCAGCGAGGAGCTGGGCAAGCTGGTCTCCCCTGACGACCCGGGGATCATCGCCGGAATGAAGGGCACCGCACCTGCGTCGGCGGAGAACCAGGAGTACACCGCGGGGCTGAAGGAGTTCGCCCCCGACCTGAAGGAGCTGCAGTTCGCCCCGCAGTCCTTCGACTGCGTCAACATCATCGCGCTCGCGGCGGAGCAGGCCGGGAGCGATGACCCGAACGTCTTCAAGGACGAGATCGTCGGCGTCACCCGCGACGGCGAGGAGTGCACGTCGTTCGCGCAGTGCAGGGACCTGATCAAGGACGACAAGGACATCGACTACCAGGGCGTGAGCGGCCCGCTGGACTTCATCCCCCAGGGTGAGCCCGGGCAGGCCCGGATCGAGGTTTACGGCTACAACGACAAGGGTCAGCTCAAGACCGTCGACACGGTGCTGAGCCGGCCGGCGTCCTGACCGAACCGGCAGCAAGGCGGGCCCGGCCCCATCGGGGGC
>JBOHCZ010000426.1:0-12558 GCA_050699195.1 Streptomycetales bacterium | reverse complement strand
AGGTGATCGCGACCGGCGGCTCGCCTGCTTCGAGGAAGGACGTGACGTCGCTCGGCGGCCGCCAGCCCTCGGGCGGGTCGAGGAACCAGTACCCGCACACGTGCAGCCACGCCCGCCAGTCCGGCGGCCGCGGGAGGACGTGCTCGCTGAAGCCGTACAGCACGGGCCGCCCTTCGCGGTGGTCCCGGCCCAGGGGTGTCTGCCAGCGGAGCGGCGGGAGGCCCAGCCTGGTGCGGATCCGGTTGCCCGCCCGCTGCAGGGGCCGCCACGCGAGTTGCTCGAGCAGCACGTGGGTGAGGCGGTTGTACCCAGCGCCCAGCACACCGAGGTCGGGGAAACCGATCGCCGGAAACTCCCCGGTGCGGCTCTTGGGCCAGAGCGAGATCATCATGCTCGGTATCCCGAGCGCTTCGGCGACCCGGCCCACGTTGGCGGCCGGCGTGAACAGCAACGCGTCGGAACCCTCGACCGCTGTCAGTGCGTCATCGGCGAGCCGGCCGGCCCACTCGTCGATCAGCCGCCCCATCTGCCGGGCCTGTCCGCAGACGCCGCCGGCACCGCTGATCAGCCGCTGCCCGGCGCCGTCGCCCAGCAGCTCAGCGGCCGGCGGGCCCACGGGCGAGAAGTCCAACCCCGCCCCGCGGACCATGGCCTCGAACTCGGGCGCGGCAGCGACCCCAACCTCGTGGCCGCGATGGGTCAGGGCACCGCCCAGGGCGACGACAGGTTCCACGTCGCCTCGAAACCCGATGGTCAGCAGCGTGACACGCATCCAGGCTCCCGGTGCATCCGTAGATCAAGTTTCCGGGACATTCACACGAGCATGCCAAGGTTGACCGCCGGAGACCAATCGACCCCTCCAGGCGCGTGCGTCCCGGCCCCGCAAGGACCGGGTAGACTACCCGCGGCGGTGATCCGCCGCCCTTCCGCGGGCAAGACGCCCGCGAGGTCGCTCGTGTGACGCTCCGTCCTGCGATGCGCTGCCGCGCTGCGCCGTTCGTACCGTCGACCAGTCGACGCGGCCCACGACACCAGGAACGGAGCTCCACCCCCGCATGTCATCCCCGCACGCCCACGAAACCGCCCTGTCCTTCGCCGACCTCGGGCTCCCCGAGCGTCTGGTGAGCGCACTGACCCACCGTGGCATCACCCATCCCACCCCGATCCAGGCCCGCGCCCTGCCCGACGCGCTCGCCGGCCACGACCTGCTGGGCCGGGCGCAGACCGGCTCAGGCAAGACGCTCGCGTTCGGGCTGCCGCTACTCACCCGGTTCGCCGGCGACCGTTCCGGGAACGCCCCCCGCGCCTGCCGCGCCCTGGTGGTGGTGCCCACCCGCGAGCTCGCCGAGCAGGTCAAGGAGGCGATCGCCCCGCTCGCGCACGGTCTCGGCCTGCGCGTGACGGCGGTGTACGGCGGCGCCTCGATGCAGCGCCAGGTGCTGGCCCTCCAGCGCGGAGTGGACGTCCTGGTCGCAACGCCAGGCCGGCTCGAGGACCATCTGCGGCAGGGCACCTGCACGCTCGGCCAGGTCGAGGTGACCGTCCTCGACGAGGCCGACTACATGACCGACCTGGGCTTCCTCCCGGCCGTGACGCGGCTGCTCGACCAGGTGCCCACCGGCACCCAGCGGCTGCTGTTCTCCGCCACCCTCGACCGCGAGGTCGATGGGCTGGTACGGCGCTACCTCGTCGACCCCGTCCGCCATGCCGTGGCACCCGCGGTGTCGCACATCGAGACCATGGAGCACCGCGCGTTCACGGTGAAGGCCGAGGACAAGATCGCCGTGACAGCGGAGATCGCCGCCCGCCCGGGCCGGACGCTGCTGTTCGTACGCACCAAACACGGTGCCGACCGGCTGGCCCGCCAACTCTGCAAGACCGGGGTCGCCGCCGGCGCCATCCACGGCGACCTGAGGCAGTCGCAGCGGCGCCGGGCGCTGGAGTCATTCACGACCGGGCACGCGCGGGTGCTGGTCGCCACCGACGTCGCCGCTCGCGGGATCCACGTCGACGGCATCGACCTCGTCGTGCACTTCGACCCGCCGAACGACCCGAAGGGCTACCTGCACCGGTCCGGCCGCACGGCCAGGGCCGGCAGCAGCGGCGTCGTGCTCTCACTCCTGCTGCCGCACGAGGTCCGCGGCAGCGCCCAGCTGCACAGGCGGCTGCGGACCGGCGTCGTGCCCACCCGGGTCGCCCCGGGCCACGAGGCGGTCCGCGACCTCGCCACGTCGGGCACGCCGGTCGTCGTACGGCCGCCGGCTGCCGGTGGTGGCCACGGCCCTGGGCGGCCGCAGCGGGGGCGACCCCGGCGGCAGGGGCGCAAGCGCCCCCCGTACAAGGGCCGCCGAGCGGCCTGATCCCGCGACGCGTGATCGCGCATGGGCTTCTGGATTAGCGCCAGCGGTCGCGACCCAGCGTCCGGGCGGTCTTCCCGTTCCCCGGCCGCTACGTCACCGTGCTGTTGCGGCCGGAGAACGTGGGCCAGGGCCAGCTGCTCCTACCTCGTGGTGCGTCGGCCTGGCGACCGGTCGGCGGCGGTACGACGTGTGCCGATCGCCGAACGCTTCGACGTTTACGTCGACGACGAGGGGTGCTGCGCACCGATCACGAGCTGCGGCTGGCGCGGCGGCCCGTGCTGCGGCTGCACTACCGACTCGACCCGGTCAGGCCGGCGAGCTAGGCAGCGCCCGCAGGACGCAGAACTCGTTGTCGTCCGGGTCGGCGAGGACCACCCACGACACGTCCGCGCTCTGCCCGACCGACACCCGGCGGGCACCCAGCTCCAGCACGCGCTCGACCTCGGCTGCCTGGTCGTCCGGGCGCAGATCGAGGTGCAGCCGGTTCTTTACGGCCTTGTCCTCAGGAACGCGCTGGAAGAGCAGGTCGGCGGCGACGCCGTCCTCGGGACTGCCTGCGGGGGGCTCCAGGACGACCTCGTCCGGGCCGTCGTGGGTACGGCGCCAGCCGAGTGCGGCCTCCCAGAAGCCGGCGATCGCGGCGGGATCGTGCGTGTCGATGACGAGGCATTGGATGCGTAGACTCATGACGGTCACCATGCATGGAGTGGCGGCTGCCGTCGAGTGGGTTTCCGGCGGTCCGGCACGGCGGCGGCCGGGAGCTACGCCGGGCGCTTGTGGGCGACGACGCGCAGGTACTCGCTGCCCCACAGCAGCGGTGGCAGCGAACCAGGCGGCGGGGGCGGCGCATACGCCGCCAGCAGGGCGAAGAACTCCTCGATCCAGCCCTCGGGTGACCAGTTGATCATCCCGACCGTCCCGCCCAGACGGCAGACCCTGATCAGCTCGCGGGCCACGGCGTGGTGATCGGGCGCGAACATCGCCCCTACGCAGGAGGTCACCACGTCGAACTCGCCGTCACCGAAGGGAAGGTCCTCCGCGTCGGCTGCCATCCACTCCAGCATCGCCCCCCGCGCCGTGCCCTCGCGGCGGCCGGCCTCCAGCATCGCCGGCGTGAGGTCGGAGGCGACCACGTCCGCGCCGGTCTCCGGCGGCGGGGATGGCCGCGTTGCCGGTACCCGCTGCCACGTCGAGCACGCGCTGCCCCGCGGCTATCCCGCAGGCCGCGACGAGCTCCGGGCCGAGCTCAGCGATCATCTCGCGTGACACCTTGGCGTAGTCACCGAGCGCCCACATCGCCCGGTGAGCAACCTTTGTCTCGCGATCGCCTTGCGCAGCTCTTCATGGGTTCCCCCGCATGCTCCTCATCGTCCCCCAGTCATTGCCGCGATCTGCTGGAATGTCAGAATCCCGCCGGGTCTTGCCGGGTACGCGGCGGCCTTCGAGATCCTGACCAGCCGGCCCGCATTGGTAGCCAGCCGCCCGCACCGACGGGCGCACAGACCCGGAGATCATGAGTGACCCCCTGGCGCAGTGCGGGGTCGAGCCGCTGGCACGAATTTCACAGGCCTCGAAGCGGCGTTGCGTGCGGGAGTGGTGCAGTCCGTCCTCAGTGGCAACGTCGAACCCAATGCCTTCGGGAAGCTCGTAGCCTTCAACCTTCACCGTTACCTCGACTTCGAGGTCGGCGGCTACGGCTCCGACGACCGGGTTCGCGCCAACCTGGTTTGCGTTGCTCGAACAGCTTTCGTGTCAATCGTTCAGACCGTGCTTGACCGGGTCACCGTGTGGTTCGAGTTGACGCAGGTCTGGGCCGATTGAACGAAGGCTCCGCCCGGCCATGCGGCAGGATGGGCGGATGCGCATTCTTGTGATGGGGGGCACGGGTTTCGTCGGCCGCGCGGTGGTGTCGGACGCCGTCGGCCGTGGATGGCAGGTCACCACGTACAACCGTGGGACCCGCTCGCCACTCGACGGCGTCGAGGCGCTGACCGGGGACCGTCTCGAAACGCTCGCGCCGCTGGACGGGCGTACCTGGGATGGCGTGATCGACACGTGGGACGGACCGGCCTCCGCAGTAAGCCGGTCGGTGTCGACGCTGCGGCACGCGGTTGGCTGGTACGGCTACGTTTCGTCCCGTTCGGTCTACCGCTGGCCGCTGCCGCCCGGGGCCGACGAGTCCGCCCCCGTCGTGGACGTGCCGCCGAACCCGGACCCGGGCGACTACGCGGCGGACAAGCGCGGCGGCGAACTGGCCGTGCTTGAGTTGTTCGGCGGTCGCGCCCTCCTCGCCCGCGCCGGGCTCATCCTCGGGCCGTGGGAGAACATCGGCCGCCTGACCTGGTGGCTCGAACGGGTCGCCGCGGGTGGTGGAGTGGTCGCACCGCAGCCGGCCGAACGGCCCTGGCAGTACATCGACACGCGCGACCTGGCCCGGTTCCTGCTGGACGCGGCCGCCGACGGGCTGACAGGCGCCATGAACGTCGTCAGCCCGGTGGGGCACACCACGACTGAGCGGCTGATCGACGCGTGCGTGCGGGCCACTGGCTCCGACGCGGACATCGTGTGGGTGCCGTGGGAGACGCTTGCGGCGGCCGATGTCGGGCCGTGGGTCGACCTGCCGGGCTGCGTTCCCCCCGAGGGCGAGAACGCCGGGCTGCACGACTGCGACGTTCGTCAGGTACTGCGGGCCGGGCTCCGCTGCCGTCCCGTCGAGCAGACGGTCGCCGACACCTGGGCCTGGATGCGCTCGCTCGACGGACCCGTACCGCTCCGCGCTGGCCTGCCTACCAGCGGCCTGTCCGAGGAGAAGGAACGGAAGGTGCTTTCCCTTGCGGGCTACGGCTATTGAGTACGGGTCCCCTGACGCGCTGGTTGTTATATAGCTAGATTTATGACTATGTCCCCACGGCGGCCTTGGAGTAGCCGGTCAGGTTCGTTACGGACGCCGGTCTGGCCACTCGGTCGCGAGCATCGACCACAGCTCCATGTCGTGGTAGTCGCCGTCGCTGGTCCGCTTCGCCTCACGCAGCACGCCGTCGCGCGTGAAGCCCAGTCGCTGCGGGATCGCGCGGCTGCGGACGTTGTCCGGCGCGACCCTGATCTCCACCCGGTGCAGCCCGAGACGGCCGAACGCCCGATCGAGCACCGCGCTCACGCCTCGGGTCACGATGCCGCGTCCTTCGTACCGCGAGCCCAGCCAGTAGCCCAGCTCACCGACCGCGCCAAGCCCGTCGACCTCCAGTGCGAGGAACCCGGCCGGATCGTGCTCCACCCGGATGAGGTGGTGGTAGCAGCGACCGGCTGCGGCATCTTCCCGCGCGCCGCGCAGGAACGCCCGCTGGTCCTCCGCCGACCCGACGCCGTCGGGCCACGACAGCCACACCCGGAGTCGCTCGCGCTCCGCGTCGACCAACTCGAAGAGGCGCTGCGCGTCGGAGACCAGCGGGAAGGCGAGCTCAACATCGTCGTCCAGCCGCTCCCGGTACATGCCGGAACGCTACAACCCCCGCCCAGCCCTCGGGACCTGTATTTGCTACCTGCGCGAGCTGAAGGCCATCGCGGACGCTACGCGCGATCCGTGAGGTGCCGGTACGCGTCGGGGTTGGCGCGCAGGTACTCGCGCAGCGTCTGCGGCCGGTGACCGGTCAGCCGGGCGACGGCATCGGACACCGCGCTCAGCTCGCCTGCGGCGATCGCCTGGTAGGAGCTCACCCACCCAGCCAGCTCGAACTCCGGGACCCCGAACCCCGCGCGGGAGGCGTAGGCCTCGTCGACGCTCTCGGGGTGATAGGTGATCGGCCGGCCCGCTGCCCGGCTGAGCTCGTCCGCGGCCTCGTACAGGCTGACCGCAGCCGGGCCGGTGACGTCGTAGGTGGCGCCGTCGTGGCCGTCGCCCAGCAGCACAGCTGCGGCGACACCGGCCACGTCGTCCTGAGCGACAGTGGCGACCCGGCCCTGGCCCGCGGGGCCGCGGATGATGCCGTCCGGGCCGGCCATGGCCGGCAGCAGCGCCAGGTAGAAGCTGTCCCGCAGAAAGGTGAACCGCAGCCCGCTGGCCCGGATGTGCTGCTCCGTGTGCCAGTGGTCGCGGCCGAAGGTGAAGGTGCAGTCGGGGGCGGCGCCCAGGAAGGACAGGTACACGATCCCCTCGACACCCGCGGCCACCGCGGCGTCGACCGCCGTGGCGTGCTCGTGCACCCGGTCGGCGGACTCCCGGCCGGACACCAGAAACACCGTCGTGGCGCCGTCGAAGGCGCGACGCATCGCCGCGCCGTCGCGGTAGCCCGGGCCGACGGCGGGACGGGCTCCCCGCAGTTGCGGCGCACGCCCCTGGTCCCGTACGACCAGACGCTGTCCGGCGCCCGCGGCGGCCAGCTGCCGGGCCACGCGACCACCCACTGCTCCGGTCGCTCCGGTCACCGCGACGATGTCCTCGCTCATGGCGCGACCCTCCCGGCCACGATGCGCAGACCTACCGCAGCACCGCCTCGATGCGCACCCGCCCAGAAGGCAGGTGCGCCCGCCGGCCGATCGGGCGACGGTAAGACGCTCGGCCATGATAAGGCGCTCTGAAGTGCACCTTCGAGAGTTCACACCGCAATCTCGCGGACCGTCACGCCTGCCAGGGTGTCGTCACCGAGGATGTGCAGCAAGCGCGCCAGGCAAGCCGAGCCGACGATGACGGTGCGGCCGGTACGCCCCGCCGCGGCGCCCGCGAGCAGGTGTGCGGCCCGTACATCGGCGAACGTCAAGCCGGTGGCGTCGATCGTGACCTCGCCATCGACAAGGGCGAGGGCCTTCAGGATCGCCGCCAAGGCGTCGCGGTTGCTGAGATCGACTTCGCCGGTCAGGACCAACCCCGGCGGATCGGCCGTGGCGACGAACCTCAGCGGCGCCTCCCCGGGGGTGAGCGGGTGGGCCCGGCTGGCCCGGTCTACCGCCTGGGTGCTGAACAACCGCCGGTCGTACTGGCACACCGCGGTTGTCCGGCGCTGGGCGAAGGCCGGGTTGGCGTCTGCCTCGTAGTCGAACAGCAGCTCGGTTCCCGGGACGTCGCGCAGGCTCCAGGCCATGTCGACGATGGCCCACAACCCGGCGTGGCCCTGCCGCTCCGCATTCTCGGTCTCGGCGGCGAACCTGGCCATCATCCGGGCGGGGTCGAACACGTCGTCTGCGAGATACACGTCGCGGCACGCCAGCACCTTGACCCGGCCGTCCTCGACAGCGGGCGCGAAGCTGGGCAACCGCGCTCCCAGCCACTCCCACATCGCCTGGGGTGTGACCGTCTCGGTGAACACAACGACCCTGCCACCACGCTGCAAGGCACGCTCGGTGAACACCACCGTGTCCGCCAGCTGTTGCTCCCCAGACGAGAACGGTGCACACACGTGGTCGCCGAGCTCGAGGTCTGGAAGCGGTAGGTCGACTGTCATCTTCCCCCCGTCGACACTGCCCACAGTCTACTCCATACGTTCCTCTGGTGGCCGACTCCGGAGAAGCCGGCCCATTCGACGCGGGAGTATCGTTTCGGTCGACAGACCTGACGAACGGTGACCTGACGGAGGGCTGGGGGTCGGCTATGCGCATCAAGCTGTCCGGCATCTCCGTGGATGATCAAGACAGGGCGCGCACGTTCTACACCACGGTCCTCGGCTTCCAGCTCCACACCGACGCGCCCTACAGCGAGGACGCACGATGGCTGACGGTCGTCTCACGCGAGGAGCCCGAGGGGACACAGCTGCTTCTCGGCGCGCCCGACGAGGCCGCCCGCGCGTTCCAGCGGACCATGTACACAGCCGGCAAGCCCGCGACGTCGCTGAGCACGGATGACCTTACGCGCGACTACGAGACACTCAAGGCTCGTGGCGTCACCTTCGTCATGGAGCCCACGATGATGCCCTACGGCGGCACCGACGCGCTGTTCGACGACAGTTGCGGCAACCTGATCAACCTGCACCAGGACTGATGCGGCGCGTCAACCGCGAGGGGCGTACATGATCACTGCAACCCCGGCGAGGCAGAGGACCGCACCCGCGAGGTCGTAGCGGTCAGGGCGGAAGCCGTCGAAGACGACCCCCCAGAGCAGCGACCCGGCGACGAACACGCCGCCGTAGGCGGCGAGAATGCGCCCGAAGTGCGGATCGGGCTGGAACGTTGCGACGAAGCCGTACGCGCCGAGGGCGAGCACGCCCCCGAGGATGAACCACAGCCCTCGCTGCTCGCGGTAGCCCTCCCAGACCAGCCAGGCGCCGCCGATCTCGGCGAGGGCGGCGACGACGAACAGCAGCACGGAGCGCAGCACATCCGGGCCGGTCATGTCCGGAGACTACGTGCCGGCGCGAAGGGCCGCGATCATCCACTCGTGCGCCGGCATGGTGGTGGGCACCGGCGGCCAGCCGTTGATCACGGCCAGCAGCTGCCAGAACCGCTCCACCCGAGGGTCCGAGAAGTGCTCCCACTGGTCGGCCAGCCGTGCCCGGAACGCCGGGTCGCGCGCCTGGGTCGGGTCGCCCGCGAGCGCCCCGGCGATCTCGTCGACCACCGGGCGGGCCTGCGGAGAGGCCGGGTCGATGCCTGCAACGAGCGCGGCCGTCGCCTTGTCGACCACCAGCTGCGCCTGCCGGGCCGCGTCCTCCGCAGGCATGTCCATCGGGTTCCCGGCCTCCCGTTCGGCGGAGTGGCGCTCGCTCATCGCCCGCGCCCGGGCCCGGAAGTCAGGGTCACGGGCCAGCCCCGCGAGCTCCACCCAGGCCTCGACCTGCTCGGGGAGGGGGTCGTCGGGCAGCTCGGGCCGGGCCGCGCGCATCCTGGCCTCGAAGTCGGGGTTGATGTCGAGCCCGCCGAACACCTCGTCCCAGAAGTCGCTGATGATGCGCTGCCGCTCGTGATCGGGCAGCCCTGCCAGTCGATGCATGAGTGTCATCTCCTCCGGTGTGGACCCGCGCTTGGCCACCGCTCGCAGCACCGCACGACGCAGCCGCAGCCCCTGGATCTGGGCGTCCACGGTGCGAGCGTGAATCTCCGCCAGCTCGGGCACGGTGACCTGGCGGTCCAGCAGGTGGCGGATGCTTGCCAGGTCGACCCCCAGCTCCCGAAGCGTGCGTACCAGCTCGAGGCGGGCCAGCGCGTCGACGTCGTAGAGTCGGTAGCCGGCACGGGTTCGGCTTGCGGGCGGGACCACGCCGGCGTCGGAGTAGAACCGGATCGTCTTCGTGGGCAGCCCGGTGCGCCGGGCGACCTGCCCGATCGTGTAGAGCGTGGCCCCGTCCTCCATGCCGCGTCCTCCATGCCGACCACCCTTGACCTTCCAGCTACGGGAGACTCAAGCCCATTCTCCGGAAGGGGTGTGGGTGGTACCGCTACGTGAGGGCGGGGAGCGACTCGGGGAGGGCGGCGAGAACGAGCCCGAGCAGGATCAGGAATGCCCCCAGGAGGCGGCTGAGGCCTTCCCCGCGCCGGTAGATCTTCTCGGCGAAGACGATGGCCGCGATGACTGCCATCCAGACGAGGCTCATCATTCCCGCGGCGAGGAGGATCACCATGAACGCCCAGCAGCACCCCAGGCAGTACGCGCCGTGGCGGACGCCGATGCGCACCGCCCCGACCCGGCTCCCGATGATCGCCTCACCGTAGTGTGCGATGACCGCGAGCGGTGACCGGCAGTGCCGCAGGCACACCCGTTTCAGCGGGGTCAGCTGGTATATACCTGCGACAACCAGGACGAGCGCGCCCGCCCGTACGGCGGTGGTGCTGCCGCCCGGCTCTAGCCTCTGGAATGCGAGGAACACCCCGTAGGCGGCGAAACCGATCAGACCCCACACCAGCAGGTAGCCGGCCGTCATCGCATACGCGGTGGAGTTTCCCGCCCCCCTCAGGCGCATCAGCCGGGTGACCCGTACGACCACCGGCGTCACGCTCGGGAGCATCATCGCCGCCAACATCACCAGCCACGTCGTCAGGAACAGGCCGGCGCCCACGGGCTGGCCCATCGGCATGCCGCCCATCGCCTCCCCTTCCGGGTGGGCGTCGCCCGTCAGTATTCCCAGACGCATGTCCGGCATGGACATCCGGTTGGTGAGCAGCCACGCTGCGGCCGACAGGACGAGGAGCAGCGCGACGAGCAGGAGCTCGCTCCGTACGAGGCCGCCGGGCACCCGGGCGCCCGCGGAGGGCACCGTCGGTGCGTGCCCGCCCTGGCCCTCCGGCGGGATCACGCCGGGCCGGTCCAGTCGAACGTGATGTGCTTGCTGGACCGGCCGGATCTGTCCCAGCTGAACCCGAAGGCGTCGGCGTGGTCCCGCGTCGCACGCCCCCAGGTCGCCACCTGGCCCGGGCCGGTCTCGGAGCCCGGCAGGTTGAGGGTCTGCACCCGCTGGCCCCGCGGCGTGGTCGGCCCGGTGAGGGCCTCGACCCCGGCTTCGACCAGTCCCGGGATGCGGGCGCTCCACGACGAGAGATCGTCGGCGACCTCCATCTCGATGGGCACGTAATCCATCCCCCGCATCTCGGGGCCGAGCATCTCGACGAGGGTTGCCGGCCAGCCGCCGGCCTGCCCGCCGAAGATCATCTGTAGCGCCTCGCGCTGCGGCTCGCCGGCGCGCTCGTCGAGGAAGACGGCCGCGTAGGCGTCCGAGTGCTCGCCCCACACGTTTCCGACGAAGGAGCCGAGCATCAACACGTTGAGCCCGTCCAGCCCGACGTCCCCGTAGTGCCCTTCCCGGATGTGCCAGGCCAGCACCCCGTCGCAGTCGCCGAACGTGGGATCTTGGGCGAAGGAGCAGGGGCACGGGATGGTGCACTTGCAGGCGTCGAACCAGTCTCCGGCTACGTGCCACCGCGGGATCGTCGTCTCTGTCATCGCGCTGCCCCCCTTTTGCGGGCACCGCAGGTGGCACGTCGCGGACCTGCTGCCGCGCCCGGCACTTCCAGGGAACATCGACCCGGCCCAGCCACGCCACAAGGGGGGACAAATTACCACAATGTAGTTATGTTACGACGTTAGGCTGGACGGCGAGTCCCGCCCGCGTCAGCCAGCTCTGCAGGCGGGGTCCGCCATCGAGCCGCAGTTGACGAGCCGTGTCAGCAGGGTGCCGGTGCCCTCCTCGTTCGACACGTGTTGGGACATGCGTTTGTAGGTCAGCTTGTGGACGAATGAGCCGTCCAGCAAACGCCTGAAGCGTTCGGCCTCATAGGGCTCATGCATGGCCCGCTTGAAAGCGTGGGCAGGCCGAGTGCTCAACGTGGGTGTCGCGTCCCAGCGGGCGCGGAATTCACCGTCGAGGTGGTAGAGCGCCTCGAAGATGTGGTGGAGGATGTAGTAGTCGATCGGGGTGTCGAAGTGTTGCCAGTACGTGTACTGTGCCCGGCGCCACAAGGCGATGGTGTAGTTGTTCGGCTCACTGGCCAGGAACCAGGTCGACGGCCAGGAGCTACGCTGGCTGAACGCGAAGAAACCCGACGTCAGCAGGCCCGGGGTCACGTCGAGCACCCGGGTGCGTACCAGGCATGTCGCGTCGATCCAGACACCGCCGTACCTGGACAGCAATTCCAGGCGAATGATGTCGGAGAGCTTGGTCCAGTTCGATCCGACCTTCCGGCGAACATCGACGGGGATCTCGACGAACCGCGACAGCGACGTCTCGTCGAGAACCACGACCTCCTCGGGCGCATGGTGGCTGAGCAACTCATCGTGGCAGCGCCGAACCACAGGTGGCGCGTCAGCCATGCCCTGCGACCAGTAGACGTAGACTCTGGGCGGTCTGGCCTCGACGGGATGCTGGTCCTCCAGCGCCTGGCGGCGGATGTCGTCCAGGCGCCCCTCGATGAAGCCGCCGATTCTCCTGCGTGCGGGAAATCGCTGGTGGCTGTCTGCCAGTAGCTGGTGATCGAGCGCCGTGGAATCCGTCGTGCGCGCCAGACCCGTCCGGTAGGCGCGGCGGGCGGCGTGTGCTCGGCGCGTCCGTTCGTAGACGCGGCCGAGGCGGTAGTGCCAGTCGGCCGGAGCGTCGTCGTACGCGATCGCGGCTTCATAGGCTGACGCGGCCATCTCCCAGCGCCGCGCCTTGTCGTGTAACTGGATAGGTCCGGGTTTCGGGCAGGCTGAATTGGCCGGGGGCGCGGAGTCCACGGCTGGGTGGGGTTTGCTCAGGTGGCGGGGATCCAGGGGTGGTCGTCGGCTGCCTCGATGAGGACGTCG
>JBOHCZ010000425.1:0-15781 GCA_050699195.1 Streptomycetales bacterium | reverse complement strand
CCCAGGCGCCGCGGGCCCGCGCGCAGGGGCTGCTGGCGGTCGGCTTCGCAGGGGGCATGGTGCCCAGCCCGTCAGCGCTCGTCGTGCTACTCGGCGGCATCGCGGCCGGGCGCGCCTGGTTCGGGGTGGTTCTCGTCATCGTCTACGGCGTGGGCATGGCGCTGGCGCTGACCGGCACCGGTCTGGCACTCGCACAGACCCGGACCCGTCTGCAGCGGTGGGCGCACCGCGGGCCGGTCTCCGGGCGGCGGGTGTGGGCGTTGCAGCTGGGGCACCACCTGCCCCTGATCACGGCCACCCTCGTGGTGCTCCTCGGCGCCGGCCTTGCGCTGCGCGCCGGCGCCGCGGTGTTCCGGAACCTGGCGTAGCGCATGCCTATCCTCGCGACCTCTAAGGTCCACGTGTCCCGTCAGTCGCGCGCTCGCCAGCCCCGGGCTACTCGCCCACGGCGCCGTCGATGCGCTCCCGGAGCAGATCGGCATGCCCGTTGTGCCGTGCGTACTCCTCGATCATGTGGATCAGCACCCACCGCAGGGAGAACGGCTTGTCTCTGCCGGGCTGGGTACCGGTCGCGTCGAGGTCGTCACTCGTAGCGATCCGCCGCGCACGGTCGCACTCGGCGCCCCAGGTCTCGAACCCCTCGGCCACCTCGGCCGTATCGACGTCGTCGAAGTCGCCGTCCCGGTTGTCATCCGTGCAGTAGATCTGCCCCACGTCCTCGCCGGCGAGCACGGCGCGGAACCACCAGCGCTCGACCTCGGCGAGGTGCCGGACCAGACCGAGCAGGGACAGGTTGGACGGCGGGATCGAGCGCTCGCGCAGCGCAGCGTCGGTCAGCCCGTCGCACTTGATGGCCAGGGTGGCCCGGTGGAAGTCGAGGAACGACGTGAGGAGGGTGTGCTCGTCGGCGACGCACGGGGGGTCGATGCGTTGCGAGCTGATGCCAGTCATGCCAGATCCTGACCCGCGCGCGGCCCGCCGATCCAGTGAAATATCCCCTGCCACGACCGAACGACGGCCCCGCCAGGGCCCGCAGCACCCTGCTGCGGAGCAGCACACATCGACACGCCCATCCGCACGGACATCAGGGCGACTCGCTCAGCTGCCCTGCCGGGACGCGAGCGCCCGCCGGGAGTCCAGGACGAGACCGGTGAGGCTGAGGATGACCGCGGCCGCCTCGGCGCATGCCGACAGAAGCTTGCCTGGCACCTGCCAGGTGGGCTCGTACATGTCCGGCAGCGGGCCCAGCACCCCCACGTCGACGTAACGGTAGAGCAGCACCGCACCCAGTGCGCTGCCCGCGACCATGAGGGCGGCCGCCCAACAGGCCACCCGCAGCCAACCCGGTTGGGCCCACGGGACCAGCACCGCCAGCGCCACCAGGCCCGCGACCACGGTCTCCACGCGAAACAGGTCACCCTGCGAGATCAGCCCGCCACGGTCGGCGTCGTAGGAGCCCGCATCGTCGATGTGCACCCAGGCGTCGACCGCGAGCATCGCGGCCGTTGCAAGCCGAAGCAGTGCCCACCCCGCGGCAGCCATGACCTTCCCGCCGGTCCGGCGTTCGGTGCGGGCGCGTGTCGCCATCCCGACGTGACCAAGCCCGCTAGTAGGAGGAGCCCTGGCCGGTGACCTTCTCACCCGCAGGGGACATCACGTACCACTCGGCACCGAACTGGTCCAACTCCTGGCCGGTGGTCTGCCCGGCCTCGCTGTCGCCCTGGTAGAAGTACAGCGGGTGCCCGTTGTAGGTCACCTGTGCCTGCCCGCCCTGGCGGCTCGTGGTGTCGAGCAGCGACCCCTTCACGCCCTGGCCGGAGCGTGGGCTGCCGCTGGTCGTCAGCGGCGGCCACGCCTGCGCGCAGCCTCCGGAGCAGGACGACCTGCCCTTCTGGTCCTTCTCGAACAGGTACAGCGTGCGACCCCGGCTATCGACGAGGATGGTGCCGAGTCCGCCTTCCTTGGCCGACGCGACCACGGCCTTCCCACCCGGCCCGGCGGGGCCTCCGCCGCCTCCTCCTCCGTAGCCGCCACCGCCGCCACCTGCGCCACCACCCCCGCCTCCGCCGCACGCAGCGGCGAGAACGGCCCCGAGCACCAGCGGAGCGGCGGCGGCCGGCCGGCCGAACCGGCAGCGCAGCCGACGAGTCACCATCGTCATGTTGGACCTCCCCCGAGGTAACCCCCATACCTCTACACGCGTGTATGTGATCGTCAGTTCACCACACCCCGCGCGCCCCGGGCGGCCACCAGACCCATTCGGGTGAGCCCCGTCCGGAAGTACCTGGCACACCCGGCAGTGCCGGGAAGGTGGAGGGATCCGGTCAGGAAGAGTCCGCCGCGAAGAGGCCCGGCGATGAGTGCATACCTCAACCGCGGGACCCCCGCTGCGGCCCATTCCCGCCGGTGGCCGGCGTCTGTCGCGGTGCTGGCCGCGCTGGGGCTGCAGTTCTCCGTGCCGGCCCAGGTCACGGCCGGACCGAGGTGGCTGCTGCCGGCCTGCGAAGCTGCCCTGCTCGTACCTCTGGTACTGGCCAATCCCCACCACCTGCGCAGGGACCAGCCCGCCCTGCGCTACCTGGCGCTCGGGCTGGTCGCGGTACTCGTCGCCGTCAACGCGGCCTACCTGGCACGTCTCATCGGCTACCTGGCCGGCGGTGGCAGGGGCGGGGTGGTGCTCGTGCAGGGTGCCCTGCTGATCTGGGTGACGAACGTCGTCGCGTTCGCGATCGGCTACTGGGAGATCGACCGCGGAGGACCGTTCGCCCGCATGCCGGAACACCAGCGGCCGGCAGGTCGTCCGGACTTCCTGTTTCCCCAGATGACCGCGCACGCACCCGGCTGGCCTCCGGATGCCTGGCTGCCGAGCTTCACCGACTATTTCTACGTCGCGTTCACCGCCGCCACGGCCTTCAGCCCCACGGACACCATGCCGCTGTCAGCCCGGGCCAAGATGCTGATGACGGCGGAGGCCTCCGTTGCGCTGCTGACGATCGCGCTCGTCGCCGGGCGTGCCGTCAACGTCCTGTGAAGGCGCGAAGGCCAGGCGGGAAATAGTTGCGAAGTCAACCACGTTCCGAGGTCAGCGACGCATCCTAGGGAGGTTGCCATGCCGGCCGTGACCGTGGAGGACATCACCAAGCTGCCGCGGATCCCGGTGCCCGATCCCGCCGCGGGTCAGCGCCCGGTGCAGGGCGTGACGAGCGCCCCGAGCGCGCTGGAGGGGGAGGGTTTCCCGGTGCGCCGGGCGTTCGCCGGGGTGGACATGTCCGAGCTCGACCCGTTCGTGCACATGGACCAGATGGGCGAGGTCGAGTACGCGCCGGGTGAGCCCAGGGGCACATCGTGGCACCCGCATCGCGGTTTCGAGACCGTGACCTACATGATCGACGGCGTCTTCGAGCACCAGGACTCCAACGGCGGCGGCGGGGTCATCACCAACGGCGACACGCAGTGGATGACCGCCGGCGGTGGCATCCTGCACATCGAGAAGCCCCCGGAGTGGCTCGTGACCAGCGGCGGGCTCTTCCACGGCGTGCAGCTGTGGGTCAACCTGCCGCGGGACCAGAAATGGGCTCCGCCGCGATACCAGGACCTCCGCGGCGGGGATGTCTCGCTGCTGTCCTCCGACGACGGCGGCGCGTTGATCCGCGTCATCGCCGGGGAGGTGGCCGGGCATGCGGGCCCGGGTTCGACCTACACGCCGATGACGATGATCCACGCCTCCCTCGCGCCCGGCGCCCGCCTGGTGCTGCCTTGGCGCCGCGAGTTCAACGCGCTGGCCTACGTGCTGGCCGGCGAGGGCGCGGCCGGACCGGAGCGGCGTCCGGTACGGGCCGGGCAGCTGGCGGTTTTCGGCGCCGGCGAGGTGCTGAGCGTGGCCGCGGCGACCGGGCAGGACAGCCGGACGCCACAGCTGGAGGTGCTCCTGCTCGGCGGGCGGCCGATACGCGAGCCCGTCGCATGGCTGGGCCCGTTCGTGATGAACACCCGGGCAGAGGTCGTGCAGGCGTTCGAGGACTACCAGCGCGGGCGCCTCGGCTCCATCCCGGCGGTACCCGCACACGGCGCCCCCACACACGTCGTCGAGTCCGGTAGGGAGCGCCATGCAGGCGAAGGTTCGTGACAACCCTGACCAGGAGCGATTCGAGGTATGGCGGGGAGGCCGGCTGGCGGGCTTCGCAGAGTACCGCCTGCGCGGGAACCTGCTCAGCCTCCCCCACACGGAGGTCGAGCCGGCCCTGGAAGGTCAGGGGCTGGGGTCGACGCTGGTCCGCGCCGCCCTGGATGACGCTCGGGCCCGAGGCCTTTCCGTGCTGCCGGTCTGCCCCTTCGTGCGGGCGTTCATCGCCGACCACCCGCAGTACGTGGACCTGGTGCCGCCCGAGCAGCGGGCCCGGTTCGATCTCTAGGCTTCCTCGAAGCGCACGCGGACATCGGTCGCGCCGCGCACGCCGGCGACCCGTTCGGCCTCGGCCCCGATCGCGGCCCGCAACGCGGCGGAGGCACGGCCGAACGCCTGGACCGTGATCTCGAGCCGCGCCTTGCCCGCCCCGCGGGCCCGCCACACACCGGCGATCTCACCGCCTGCCAGGACGGCGCCGGGGTTGCCGAGGATGCGCCACACGGCCTTCTGCCGTGCCCTGTCCGGGACGAGCAGGTCACGGTCGCGGGCCTGCAGGTACGGATCAGAGGGCGGCAGCAGGCGCACGACGTCGGAGGCCGGGGACGCGTCGCGCAACGCGTCCACCCGCTCCTCGGGGAGCCAGGCACGCCTCCCCTCCACCGCCACCTCCACGAGGTCGCCCGGCCAGGCCGGCCGGAGGGCGGCCTGGCCGCTGCCGAGATAGCCCGCCGCCTCAGCGAGTGTCGCCGGCCCGTGCAGGCGCAGATAGCCGCGGATCGGGCCGCCGGCCCCCGCCGACGTTGGCGGCACCGGCGGCCGGTCCTCCAGCGGGGCGAGCGTGGTCGGCGACCGGTCAGGTACCAGACGTACGCCGGCGAACAGGCCGGCCAGCTGGAACAGCCCGCCGTACACGTGCGTGGCCTGGCAGCTCCGGCACCGGTAGGAGTACGCCTCGGGCAGCCGCGCCGTCACGGCCGCACTCACCTCGCCCTTGGTCATCGGCCTGGTCACCACCGTGCACATCGCCCCCGCGGCCACGGCGAACGCCTCCCGGCCGCCGATACCAGCGGCCTTGAGCGGGTTGCGCTCGGCGGCGAGCCGGGCGAGGGCGTCGGCGTCGCTCATCGGCCACAGCGCCGCGGCCAGCCCGGGCAGGTCTCCGGTGCGGTGCAGGTGCGGCGCGCCGCGGAACGACCACAGCAGCGTGAACGACGGGTCCTTCACCGGATCGCCGAAACCCGCCGGGAGCCGGGCCGCCAGTGCGAGACGCGCCGAGCCGACGTTGGTGTCCTGGACCCCGAGATCGAGCACGCCGAGCTCCGCAGGAGCGCGGGTACCCCGGCCGAGCCCCTGGGCGACCACGCGGTAGGCCAGCACCTGCCGGCGATCGACGCCGGGACTCACGGGCGCCCGCCGCGAGACTGCCGCGCGCGGGCACGGCGTTCGGCCTCGGCCCTGATCGCAGCGAACGACCCGGCGACGACCGCCTCCCAGCGCCGCGCCACGACCTCGCTCCACCACCAGCCGATGGCCCACAGGTCCGCGGCCATCTCCCCGCGGTAGTCCACACGTGTGCCGGTTGCCTGCTCGGTGAGCACGAACTCCTCCACCACATGCGGCACCGGTCCGCGTACCAGGCGAAAGTCGACCCGGTGCGGACGGGCGAAGCGCACCGTCTCGACCGTTTGCGCCACCAGCCCCCCGCGCACCGGGGTGTAGTGCGCCGCCAGCACCATGTCGCTGCCACGGTGGAGCACCCGGATCTTGTCCTCGAGCGCCCGGGTCGGGCGACCCAGGTACGGCTCGGCGATCACGTCGAAGACCACCTCGCGAGGCGCCTGGACGTCGACGGACTGCGGGCCGAGGGGGCGGGTGCGCCGCCCGAGGCCCACGTCCACCGGGCAGACGCCGGTCACGATCCCTACGTAGCCGGCGGCGGCCACGCCCGCTCCGGCCAGCACCATGGTCGAGAGTCGACCGACCGAGCGTGCCCTCATGAAGACTCCTTCCGCACTGTCCATCGTCCACCACACGGCGGACCGCGGTCAGCCGACACCGACGCGGACGTCCGCCGTGCGGGTGCCGCCCGTCACCTGGACGACCTTGCCCGGGTTGAAGATGCCGGCCGGATCGAGAGCGACCTTGATCGCGTGCTGCATGGCCATCACGGTGGAGCCGAGCTCGGTGCGCATCCCACGTATCTTGAGCAGACCGACGCCGTGCTCGCCGGTGACCGTGCCGCCCAACGCGATCGCGTCGTCGAGGATCGCCTCGAAGGCCCGCTGCGCGCGCCGCCTCGCGTCCTCGTCACCGGGCGGTGTGATGATCAGCGGGTGCAGGTTCCCGTCGCCGGCGTGCGCGACGTTGGCGATCTGGGTGTCGTACCGCTCCGCTGCCGCCTCGATGCGACCCAGCATCTCGGGCAGCCGCCCGCGCGGCACGCACACGTCCTCGGTCAGCACCGGGCCGAGCCGCTCCAGCGCCGGATAGGCCAGCCGGCGCGCCGCGAACAGCGCCTCGGCCTCCTCCTGATCGGTCGAGCGCGTGCTCCAGGTGGCGCCGGCCGCGTTGAAACACCGCAGCAGGGTGTCCGCCTCCCACTCGCCCTGCCCACCCGGGGTGTCGCTGCGGGCCAGCAGCAGCACGTCGCCGCCGTCGGTCAGGCCCATGTTCTTCCACGCGTCGACCGCGCGGAGGCAGTGCCGGTCCACCAGTTCCAACGCGGACGGGATCACCCCGGACGCGGTGACCTCGGCCACCGCCCGGCCGGCCGCGACGAGGGAGTCGAAGTACCCCAGCACCGTGCGTGGCGCGTCAGCCGGGAGCGGCAGCAGCCGTACGGCGATCTCGGTGACCACCCCCAGGGTGCCCTCCGAGCCGACGAACAGCGCCGCCAGGTCGTAGCCTGCGACACCCTTGGCGGTGCGCCGCCCCAGCCTGGCCACCTCCCCCCGCCCGACGACCGCTTCGAGACCCAGCACGTAGTCGCGGGTCACGCCGTACTTGACACAGCACACCCCGCCGGCGTTGGTGGCGACATTGCCCCCGATCGTCGACCACGGCGAGCTGGCCGGATCCGGCGGGTACCACAAACCGTGCTCGGCCACCCGGCGACGCAGCTCGTCGTTGACCACCCCGGGCTGCACCACCGCGAGCCGCTCCCCCGGGTCGATCTCGAGGATCTGGTTCATCGCCTCGAAAGTCAGCATCACGGCTCCGTCGAGGGCGTTCGCGCCGCCTGAGAGCCCGGTGCCCGCCCCGCGCGGCACGAGGGGCACCCCGCGCTGCGCGCACCACTCGACCACGCGCCGCACCTCGTCGGTGCTGCGCGGGCGCACCAGGCAGGCCGCCTGCCCGAACGGGGCCCATTCGGCCTCGTCGTGCAGGTAACCGCGGAGCATGTCGGGATCGTCGAGTACCCGGGCGGGAGGCAGCACCTCAGAGAGCTGCCTCACCACGTCACCGAATGCCATAGGGGCCCACCTCGCATACGCCGCCAACGTTGGCGGCTCAGCGCACCGTACGTCCAGCGCAGCCGTCTATGCCACGGGTTGGCAACCATACGTACCCACCACCGTCTCCGAGCTGATCGCGCTGCGCCCGGAGTTCGTCTTCATCGGACACGGCCACAGCGACCACGCCCAGAACGCCGGGGTGGTTGCAGTGGAGACGGACGCCAGGGTCGTGGGCACGCCGGAGCACTGCGACCAGGTGCAGGCTGAGGCGGAGGGGTACGCACCGTCGGCCCCGCCGGTCACCTGCATTCCCGCGGTGTCCCGGGGCTCAGCGCCCGGCGCGGAGGTCAACGAGTTGTCGGTGTTGCGCCCCGGTGTGTGCGTGACCGCGCTCAAACATCTGCACTCCGCCGCCGAGCCACCGGACCCGGACCACGATCCGAACCCGGTGCTCGTGCTGCCGGACCTTGGACCAGCGCTGATGCACCCGCCGGGTCCGGCGGCCGTGGGCCAGGTCGGCCGCACCCTGGCCAACCCGGGGGACGAGGGCGGCAGCCTGCTGTACCAGTTCCGCGTCGGGAGGTTCGCGCTGACCTGGCACGACACCGTGGGCCCGCTCAAAGAGCGCGCGCCGCACGTGCTGCGCCGGCTGCGTGAGCTGCCGCCCACCGACGTGCAGGCCGGGGCGATCCTCGGGCTCAACCTCGCACCCAACGGGCTGCGGGATCCCGCCCTGTACGTGGAGGCGCTGCGGCCCAAGGTCTTCGCGCCGCTGCATCACGATTTCCTGACCGAGTACGGCAGCGCGGACGACTACCAGGCCGCGTTCCGGCGCGAGCCGCAGGTCCGCAATGTCGCGCCCGAAATCCGGTGGCTCAGCGACCCGCACGACTACCTACGACCCGGGCTGCTCGACTTCGACCTGACCGACCCGCACTGGTCCGCCGGCGAGCCCGCAGCCGCCCCCTGCCCGTGACGGGACAGCTGGCGAAGACCCGCGCCCTGGACGGGTAAGGGCGCTCAGCGCAGTTCGGTGTCCTTCGTCTCGGGCAGCGTCAGGATGGTGAGGAAGGCGATGACAGCGCCGGCCGTCACGTACCAGAAGAAGAGGTGGCTCGCCCCCGCGCCCGCGAGCGAGGTGATCACGAGCGGCGCGGTGCCCCCGAAGCAGGCGACCGTGAGGTTGTACCAGGCTCCGATGCCGATGCCGCGCACCTCCGTAGGGAAGAGCTCGCTCATGATCGCTGGCGCGATGGACGAGAGCAGCGCGTACAGGCCGAGGCCCGTGCAGAACACGACGAGCAGGTTGACCAGCCCCGGGGCCACGAGTGCCGACAGCGGCACGGTGACGACCGCGATGGCGCCCGCCCAGATGAGCATCTGCCGCTTGCGGCCGAAGCGGTCTGACAAAGCGCCGAACGGGTACTGCAGCACCACGAACAGGGCGGTGCCCACGGACAGTGCGAGGAACACGTCGCGGTCATCAGCCCCCTGCGATTCCACCGCGTAGGGGGTGAGGGCCGCGAAGAACGTGTAGTAGCAGAGTGTGTTGAGCATGGTGATGCCGACGAGCTGGCCCACGGCGCGAGGGTGGTAGCGCAGCGTGGACAGCAGGGGGCGCTTGAGCGCCTGCGCCTTCGCCTTGTTCTCCTCGAACTGCTCGGTCTCCGGCAGGCGCCTGCGCAGCCACAGGCCGAGCAGGCCCATCGCGCCGCCCAGCAGGAACGCGATGCGCCACCCGAACCCGGACAGCTGATCGTCGGTCAGCGTGTTCGACAGCAGCACGCCAAGCAGCGACGCTACGAGCAGGGACGACCCTGTCGAGATGTAGAAGAACGACGAGTACCGGCCCCGATGGTGCGGAGGCGCGATCTCGGCGAGGTAGGCGGACGCGTTGGAGACCTCCCCGCCCAGCGACAAGCCCTGGGCGATCCGCGCGAGCAGCAGCAACAACGGCGCCAGCCACCCGACCTGCGCGTAGGTCGGCAGGAGACCGATCACGGCCGAGCCACCGGCCATGAGCGAGATCGTGAGGATCATCGCCGTGCGGCGGCCCTTGAGGTCGGCGAAGCGGCCCAGCAGCCACCCTCCGAGCGGGCGGAAGAAGAAGGCCAGCGCGTACGTGGCCGAGGTCTGGATCAGCGCGAGGGCCGGCTCACTCGACGGGAAGATCTGCGAGGCGAAGTAGATGCTGAACGTCGCATAGACCGTCCAGTCGTACCACTCGATCGCGTTGCCGATGCTCGCCGCGAAAAGCGTGCGCACGGGGAGGCGGTGCCGTTCGCCGCTGGAGGCGTCCTGGCGGACAGCCGCAGGTCGAGTCTCGGTCATGGGTCCTCCGGGGCCCTCGGCGAACGATCCGCCTGACCCTACTCATCTCGTCCCGGCAACGAAACAGCTGAGACACGCTGTTTTTTAAAGGAGCTGATCCCGATTCGCCCGCGCCAGGTCCGGGATCCGTAGGGACCAGGGAAAAGGATGCGATGTTGGAGCTGTTTCGAGGCGCTACCCTCGTCGCGGCCACGATGGCCATGGGGCTCAGCGCGGGCCTGCTCTACGCCTACGCCTGCTCCGTCATGCTCGCTCTGCGAGGGACAGACGACCGGACCTTCGTTGACGTGATGCAGCGGATCAACGTGGCGATCCTCAACGGCTGGTTCGCCGTCGGCTTCGTCGGCGCGTTGGTGTTCACCACCCTGGCTGTCGTGCTCCATCTTGGCGGGGAGGGGCTACCCGTACTGCCCTGGATCGTGGCGGCGCTCGTCCTGTACGGGGTGGCACTAGGCATCACGATGAGGTTCAACGTGCCGCTCAACAACGAGCTGGCGGCGGCCGGAGAGCCTGACCACATCGCCGATCTTGCGACGGTGCGCGAGCGCTTCGAAGCGCCGTGGGTCCGCTGGAACATCGCCCGTGCGGTGGCGTCCACGGCCGCGCTCGGCTGCCTCAGCTGGGCTCTTGTGCTGCATGGACGATCTTGACGATCTTCGAGACGGCGCCAGGTGTCCGGAGCGGCGTCACCAATGACGCCGACTACGCCCGACCGACTACGCCCGCATTGGCCATCAGCAGCGTGACGAGGTCCTCGGGCACGAAGTCGTTGCGCAGCTTGCCGGTCGCCTTGGCCGTGTCGAGCTCCTCGGCCGATCAGCTGCCGGCCGCAGCGGTGTGTCCCGTTGAGGGTTCGTTACCGGGACGGACATTGCACCCGATGGGTACGTACACGGTGGTAGTTCAGCAGAGATCGCTGACAAGCAGTCTGTAGCCGGCGTCGAGCTGGTCGAGCTGGAGCAACGCGTGGTGCCGCTCACGCCAGCGTCCTGAGTCCAGATCGTCGGCGAGGCGAGTGAGGCCGTCGGCAAGCGATGGTGAGCTGGCCTGCGCCAGCATCGAGATGCCGGCGCGGACACCAGGGTCGAGGTACGCATCGGGCCGGCGCCAGTAGGCGGCTCCGAAGCCGTCGGCGCAGTCGTGCGGGACCGGGACCTGCTCGATCCGCGCACCGGATAGCAGGTCGACAAGCCAGGTCACCGAGACGGCGTGGGTATCGCTGACCGTTGCGGCTTCGGGGAGGTACTCGCGCAACAGCCAGAACTCGCGGAACACCGACTGGTCACAGGCCAGGATCACGATCCGGCGGCGAGCCACCCGACGCAGCTCGGTGATCCCCACGGCGAGGTCGGTCCAGTGGTGGGTGGTCAGTACAGCCAGGGCGGCGTCTACGCAGTTGTCGCGCAGGGGCAACGCCTCGGCGATGGCTCGCACGCAGGCAGCCGACCCGGCGGGGCGCTGCGCGATCATCACCGAACTGGGCTCGACGGCAACAACCGTCTCGGCTGGCTCGTACGAGCCAGCCCCTGCACCGACGTTGAGTACGCTGCGCATGCCGTACAGCGCAGCGTGCACCTGGGCGGCGATTCTCGGGTCCGGCCGCCGGGTCGTCCGATAACTACGGCCGATCAGGTCATAGACGCTCATCGGCTCAGCATGCCGCAATGGATCGGCGTCGGGACGGCCGGATCTTGGTCGTCTGACAACCCGTGTCCATCCGACGCCGTTTCGGAACCCGCTGGTTCCGGGGACGAGCTACGCGGCGGCTCCTCCGGCCGGTCTCAACCATCAGCCGTGCATGAGGCCACGCCTCGCGATCGCTCAGCCACAGGACGCGGAAACACGCCTGCTGACCAACAAAGATGGAGCCGCCTTGGGGAGGAGCAATGATCAGAACCTGTGGATGGTCCTCGGCGGGGTGACGTGAAGCGGGCGCACCTTCCCGAGGATGATCTGGAAGTCATCAGGTTCTGATCAGGACCGGCGTTGGCGCGCTGGTTCGGGAAGGTACGCCCATGCTCAAGGTAGTCCACGGCGTCGAGGCGTCCGACGAGAACACGACCGGTGGGTCGCTGCTCGATGAGCTGGTTCGTGCCGGGGCCCGGCAGATGCTTGCTGCGGCGTTGCAGGCCGAGGTCGCCGCCTATGTTGAGGCGTTCGCCGACCAGCTCGACGAGTACGGGCGGCGGCTGGTGGTCCGTAACGGTTGCCACGCCGAACGGGAGGTGACCACGGCGGCGGGTGCGGTGCCGGTGCGGGCGCCGCGGGTCAACGACAAGCGCATCGATGCCGAGACGGGCGAGCGGAAGCGGTTCGCCTCGGCGATCCTGCCGGCGTGGGCACGCAAGAGCCCGCGGGTGGCCGAGGTGCTGCCGCTGCTGTATCTGCACGGCCTGTCCAGCAGCGACTTCGCCCCGGCGCTGACCCAGTTCCTCGGCACCAGCCACGGGCTCTCGGCGACCACCATCACCCGGCTGACCAAGGACTGGCAGGAGCAGGCCGCGAGGTTCAACAAGCGGTCGCTCAAGGGCAGCGACTACGTCTAGGTGTGGGTCGACGGGATCCACCTCAAGGTCCGGCTCGAGCAGGACAAGGTGTGCCTGCTGGTGATGATCGGGGTTCGTGCCGACGGCACCAAGGAGTTGGTCGCGCTCACCGACGGGCACCGGGAGTCCACCGGGTCCTGGGCCGACCTGCTCCGCTCGGCCAAGCGGCGCGGGATGGCCGCGCCGGTGCTCGCCGTCGGTGACGGGGCGCTCGGGTTCTGGGCCGCGCTGCGCGACGTCTTCCCCGAGACCCGCGAGCAGCGCTGCTGGTTCCACAAGATCGCAAATGTCCTCAACGCCTTGCCCAAGTCCGCGCAGCCCGGCGCGAAGGCCGCGCTCGCGGAGATCTGGAACGCCGAGGACCGCGAGCACGCCGAGCAAGCGGCCCGCGCGTTCGCCGCCGACTACGGGGCGAAGTGGCCCAAGGCGGTCGCGAAGATCACCGACGACCTCGACGTGCTGCTCGCCTTCTACGACTACCCCGCCGAGCACTGGATCCACCTGCGCACCACCAACCCCATCGAGTCGACCTTCGCCACCGTGCGTCTGCGCCAACGGGTCACCAAGGGCCCCGGCTCACGAGCAGCCGGCATGGCCATGGCGTTCAAGCTCATTGAGTCTCCGCCCAAGCCCGCTGGCGAGCGGTCAACGCACCTCACCTGGTCGCGCTCGTCCGAGCCGGAGCCAGATTCGACAGGGGCATCCTCATTGAACGACCCGACGAATCAGCAGGTGATCAGCAGGTCGCATGACACGCCCATCCACAGGTATTGACAATTCCTCACCACCGGAACCCGCCGACCGCTACAGTGACCACGCCCGCGAGTGGGGAAATTCGGTCAGCATCACTGAGGAATTTCGGCGAGCGCCATCAACTCGGCAAAGCAACTGGCGCAAGCCATCAGCTCGTCTGACCCTCACGACTGGTGGGCTGTGTTCGCCGCGTCTTACCGTGAGCTGCGCGCCAGCACGCGCGGGGCTCATGTCCGAGGCCCGAAGAAGTAGAGAGGGCCTCAGGTTGGGCGAAGTGAGCGTGCCGAGTAGCTGCGACCCGCAGAGGACAGCGCCGCGTGCAGACGCGGTGACCCACCTCGAGATCACCCCGGCCGAACCCTGTGACCTCGACGTCATTCTCGCCCTGCGGGATGAGGCTGCGCGGTGGCTCCGCGAGAGGGGGAGCGATCAGTGGCAGCGACCCTGGCCGTCCGAGGACCTGCAGGCCGAACGAATCCGGAGCAGCATCGCCAACGGCGAAACATGGATGGTCCGTGACGGCGACCGAACGGCGGCCACGCTCGCGATCGACCACGAGGCGAACCCCACGCTGTGGACCGAGGCAGAGCGAGCCGAGTCAGCGCTGTTCGTCCACCGGCTCATCGTGAGCCGCGCCTACGCCGGCAAGGGACTGGGCGCGCAGCTGCTCAACTGGGCTACCGAGAAGGCCCGGCAAGGCGCACGCTGGCTCAGAGTCGACGTCTGGACGACCAACTACGACCTGCAGCGGTACTACCTCGCCCAGGGCTTCGGACACGTCCGTACGCTCCACCTCGAGGACTACCCGTCGGGGGCACTGCTCCAGCGGCGTGTCGGTCCTGACAAAGAAACGGCCCCCCGAAGGGGGCCGTCAGGCTAGCGGTGTTACCGCTAGCGGGGTTCGATTCATTGTCGGCTATGAGCGTTCTCAGATCAAGCGGGAGGTGCGGGTGAGGCGTGTCGTTGCCTACGTCGACGGGTTCAACCTGTACCACGGGCTCAAGGCGAAACACGCCCGCAAGTACCTGTGGCTCGACCTGGAGGCGCTGGCTCGCAAGCTCCTCAAGCCAGGTCAGCAGCTGGCGTCCGTGCGCTACTTCACCGCCAGTGTGCGCGCCGACCCACCGGCTCTCGCCCGCCAATCCGCCTACCTCGGCGCGCTGGGCACACACACCGACATCGAGATCATCCTCGGACGCTTCCAGCAGAAGACGGCCTCGTGCCGCAGCTGCGGCAGCAACTGGATCACCTACGAAGAGAAGGAAACCGACGTCTCCATCGCCGTCTCCCTGATCGAGGACGGCGTCAACGACCGCTTCGATACTGCGCTGCTGATCTCCGCAGACAGCGACCTGTGCCCCGCGGTGCACGCTCTCAAGCGGCTACGTCCGCAGGTCCGAGTGATCGCCGCGTTCCCGCCCCAACGCCGCTCCGACGACCTACGCAGGTCATGCGATGCCAGCTTCACCATCGGACACGCCAACCTCCGACAGTCGCTCCTGCCCGACGTCGTAGCGCGAGCTGACGGCTACAAATACCGCAGGCCGGCCCGCTGGCGCTGATCAAGACACAACCGTTCGTGCGCCACGACGCACAGTGACGCGGCCTTCGTCGGCGAGGCGCTTCACCGCGCGCTGCCCCATGGCGACCGAGACGCCGTACCAGCCGGCCAGCGCAGCCACGCTAGGAACGACGTCTCCGGGGCGAAGCTTTCCGACCTCGATCGCCTCGCGTAGGTCGGCAGCGATCTGCTCGTGCGGGCTCAGCTGACCGTCGGTCCAGTTGCCGGCAGGCCGAGGCAGAACGGACGCGATCGGCTGTGCGGATCCCTGCCGCAACAACGGCGTCGGCCCGGTCGCAGGCTCGTTGCCCTGGTCCGCCGACTGAAGAGGCTCCCCGGCCTTCTCTCGGAGCTGATGGAGATCCTGCGCGAGCAGCTCCACCGCGCGTTGGTCGGCTCCGCGGATCCAGCTCGCGTACATCCGCAGGGTCGTTGCCCCGCCATCACTGTGACCCAGCCGTCCGGCAGTCGTACGCAGGTCCACACCGCTGGATCGGTAGCTCAGGAATCCGCCAAATCAACGTGTCGCCGCCGGGATGTGGAGATGGTTGATCGGTCTGTCGCCATCTCCGGCTACCCGAACGTGAACGCGTACGCCTCGGCGCCGGGCTCGAGGAACGTGATCTCCAGCGTCCGCTCGCGGACCGCGTCGTGCTCGCGCACGAGCTGGTAGGCCGCCGTGTCACCTCCTAGGTGATGTTGTTTTTGAAAGACATCAAGGTGGCTTTCAGACCTTGCGCTAATGTCAACCTGCGAGGACGCCCCACTCCTTTATCCCAGGTGATGAGTTCTTGGGCACGGCGGATGAGCTCGTCGAATTGAACCTGACTCAGTCCGATGGTACGGTTGGTGCGCACCGGCCCCTCCGGAGAAAGAAAGATCGTAACTGGATAGGTCCGGGTTTCGGGCAGGCTGAATTGGCCGGGGGCGCGGAGTCCACGGCTGGGTGGGGTTTGCTCAGGTGGCGGGGATCCAGGGGTGGTCGTCGGCTGCCTCGATGAGGACGTCG
>JBOHCZ010000424.1:0-3860 GCA_050699195.1 Streptomycetales bacterium | reverse complement strand
ACGTCCCCCAGGCCATGTGGCGCCGCTCGTCGTCTCCGATCCGCCGGACGATCTCCTGCATGCCGGGGAAGATCCCGCGTTCCCGGCACAGCTTGTTCCAGGCGTAGTAGCCGGTGAGCGCGAGGGTCCCCTCGACGACGTGGTTGTAGGTCACCGACGCGCGGACCTGGTTCGCCGGGCTCGGGTCCCCGTGCAGCGACCGCAGCGACTCCGGCAGCGCCTCGTAGAAGATCGCACGGTAGCCCGGGTTGTCCTCGATGTGATGGTGCAGGTCCTCGGTGACCCCGACGGCGTCGAGCCAGCGGCGGAACACCTGGGTGTGCTTGGCCTCCTCGAAGCAGAACTGGGTGAGATACATCTCGTCGCCGAGCCGTCCCTCCGCGGCCATCGCCGCCATGAACGGCTGGAGGTCCTGCGTCACCGCCTCCTCGCCCGCGATGAACTGGGCGCAGAGCATCAGCGTGCCCTCCTTCTCGCGGTCGGTGAGCTGCTGCCAGTCCTGCGCGTCCCGGGACAGGTCGATGTCGACCGGGTCCCAGAACTTCGCGTTCCCCTTGACGAACAGGCGCAGCGACAGGGAGTTCCAGTTCAGCCCGCCGTCGCGGATGGAGGAGAAACCTGCGCGGTGACTGTCTCGGGCGGTGGGGCTCATGGGCATGCCTCTCGGTCGGGGGCGGCTGGGTCGGGCGCGGGGTCGGGCGCGGCTGGGTCAGGGTCGACTAGGGCGGGGTCGGCGGCGGCCTCCTCGCCGAGGTAGCGGGTGACGAGCCGGGCGATGGAGCCGGCGACCGCCTCCGGCGGGTGCAGCGGCAGCATGATGTGGCTCACGGCGAGCCGGGTGGTGGTGTCGGCGACCAGATCCACGTCCCGGGGGTGCAGGTGGGGCCACTGTTCGAGCAGCCGCAGGGCGAGCCGGCTGCGCGCCGTCACCAGCACAGGCTCGCCGCGCGTGGTGAGCAGGGGGAGCAGCTCGTCGCCGCCGGTGCCGGTGATGATCGCCTTGACCAGGGGGTCGTCGGCCGCCTGGCGTAGCGTGTACGCGACCGCGGCGCAGATCGCGTCGTAGGGTCCGGAGGATCGGGTGAGGGCCTCGTCGATCCCGTCGAGGAAGCGGTCGGTCTCGCGGAGTACCAGCGCCCGGACCACCCCCCACTTGTCCCCGAACTCGTTGTAGACCGTCTGCCGGCTCACGCCGACCCGTGCGGCGATGTCCTGCATCCGCAGCTTGCGGTAGCCGTTGCCGACGATGCCCCCGGCCGCGGCGTCGAGCAGCTCGTGGCGCATGGCGCGGTGGGCGCGCTCGGCGTACCCGCCCGATCGGGAGGGGGCGCCTGCGGCGCTGCGGCCGATCACGTGGCGACTCTTGACATGTATTCGCCTTCTGTCAAGAGAAGCGACAGTGAGCGGATAGTTGCCAAGGGGGATCGCACGGCCGTGATCGCTTCCCTCTTCCCCTGGGCCGGGTTCCGAAGGCACGATCGGGGGAACCTCCGCCGGGACGTCTGAGGAGCGGCTATGCGCCAGGCATCGGCAATCTCCTACGCGAGTGGGACCTCCGACATCCCGCTGCTCGGCCAGACCGTCGGAGAGAACCTCGAGCGCGCCGCGGAGCGCTTCCCCGACAGGGACGCCCTGGTCGACTGCGCGACCGGGCGCAGGTGGAGCTACGCCCGGTTCGACGCAGATGTGGATGTCGTGGCACGCGGCCTGCTCGACCTCGGCGTGGGCAAGGGTGAGCGGGTCGGCATCTGGTCCCCCAACACGGCCGAGTGGGTGCTCGTCCAGTACGCCACCGCGAAGATCGGCGCGATCCTGGTCAACATCAACCCTGCGTACCGCACCAGTGAACTGCAGTTCGCGCTGACCCAGTCCGGGGTGCGCGTGCTCGTGTCGGCGGAGCGCTTCAAGACCAGCGACTACCGGGCGATGGTCGAGGAGGTCCGCGGCGCGTGCCCGGCACTCGAACGCGCGGTCTACCTCGAGACCTCCGATTGGGAGGACCTGCTGGCGGGTGGCCGCCGGACCGCCGCCGGTGACCTCCGTGCGCGGGCGGGCCAGCTCAGTTTCGACGATCCGATCAACATCCAGTACACCAGCGGAACCACCGGGTTCCCGAAGGGCGCGACGCTGTCGCACCACAACATCCTCAACAACGGCTACTTCATCGGTGAGCTCTGCCGCTACACCGAGGCCGACCGGGTCTGCATCCCGGTGCCCTTCTACCACTGCTTCGGCATGGTGCTCGGCAACCTCGCGTGCACGACGCACAGCGCGTGCATCGTCATCCCCGCGCCGGCCTTCGACCCGAGGGCCACACTCGACGCGGTGGTGGCGCAGCGGTGTACGTCGCTGTACGGCGTTCCCACGATGTTCATCGCCGAGCTGGGTCTCGCCGGCTTCGCCTCGTACGACCTGTCGAGCCTGCGCACCGGCATCATGGCCGGCTCGCCCTGCCCGGTCGAGGTGATGAAACGGGTCGTCGATGACATGAACATGCGCGAGGTGACGATCTGCTACGGCATGACCGAAACCTCGCCGGTGTCCACGCAGACGCGTTCCGATGACGACCTGGAGCGCCGAGTGGCGACCGTGGGGCGGGTGCACCCGCACGTCGAGGTCAAGATCGTCGAGCCCGCGACCGGCCTGGTCGCGCAGCGCGGCGAGCCGGGTGAGTTCTGCACGCGCGGGTACTCCGTGATGCTCGGCTACTGGAACGACGCCGAGCGGACCGCGGAGGTGATCGACGAGGCGGGCTGGATGCACACCGGCGACCTCGCCACGATGGACGCCGAGGGGTACTGCAACATCGTCGGCCGGATCAAGGACATGGTCATCCGTGGCGGCGAGAACATCTACCCGCGCGAGATCGAGGAGTTCCTCTATTCCCACCCCGACATCGCCGACGTCCAGGTGATCGGGGTCCCTGACGCGAGGTACGGCGAGGAGCTCATGGCGTGGATCCGGCTGCGTGAGACGGCCGCGCCGGTCACGGTGGAGTCGCTGCGGCAGTTCTGCGAGGGCCGGCTCGCGCACTACAAGATCCCGCGTTACGTGCACCTGGTCGACGATTTCCCGATGACCGTGACCGGCAAGGTCCGCAAGGTCGAGATGCGCGAGCAGGCCATCGAGCTGCTGGGCCTGCACGACGCGGCGGGCCGGCACCACGCCTAGGCTGCACTCGCGTACTCGGCGGCTTCAGGCGGCGTTTGACAGGGCCGCACGTACCTGCTGAACGATGAGCTGCGGGCGCTGGTAGACGTCCTTCGAGGTGTACCGCAGGAGTGTCCACCCCTGGGCCCGGAGGCGGTTCTCGCGTTCGCTGTCGGCCAGTCGCGCCGTCGGCCCGGCGTGCCCCATGCCGTCGTACTCGATCCCGAGTCGGAACCGGCGATAGCCCAGGTCGAGGCGGGCCACGAGCGCTCCTGAGGCGTCGAGAACCTCGAGTTGCACCTCCGGGCGTGGCAGGCCGCCAAGCACCAGCACCAGGCGCGTCCTGGTCTCCATGGGTGACTCGGCATCGGGTTCGGCAAGGCCGACCACCTGGGGAACCAGCCGTACCCCTCGCCAGCACGGGTGATCGGCCGCGTACCGGAGCAACTGCGACGGGGATACGAGGCGCTGACCTGCCAGAGCATCCAGCACCACGACACCCTCGACGAGTCCTGGCCGGCGGGCGCAGTCGAACGCGGTACGCAGCGCGTGCGTGACGGGGATGCCGTCGATGAGGCAGCGATCGGTGTCGGCCACCGGGGCGTCCCGGATCGCGATGCCGCGCCGTCGGGGCCTGGGCGAGCCGGGTGGCACCGTCGCTTCGACAGGGGCCGCGCGGGGCAGCACATCGGCACCGTGCAGCCGGGCGG
>JBOHCZ010000423.1:0-4584 GCA_050699195.1 Streptomycetales bacterium | reverse complement strand
CCCAACCGGCTAGTGACACGCCGTGTCACCGGCCCAACACGCGTTTCCGCAGGTCAACCCCCACATTCGCGTCCCCAACCAGTCACTCAGCTGCGGAACTCAGGGCATCAGTACGAAGTACGGCGTGAAGCGAGGAACCCGTCTCGGTGCCGTGGCAGCGGCGTAGAAGGCAACCCATCGCGGCGATATCGCGTGACACCCCACAGGCGTGGAGCCACCGCGGGGGATCCCGCCGAGTGGATGCGCGCACGAGGCGAGCACCCCACCGCCGCCGAACACCCACACATTGACCGTTCCGCCGGTGACGGCCGCGCGCGGCGACATCGTGGCGACCCTGGCCCGTACCGTGCATCCGGCGGGACCGCACGGGAAGGTCAGGCCGGTAATCGCCAGGCCCCCGACGCCCTCTGCCGCGACGCCGGCGGACGCCCGCGAGGACGACATGGGGCCGATCTGCGACCGGCCAAGAGCAGCCGCTCCGTTGTGGTAGGCCGGCGACACCCGCCCCAACGGCTCAGAACGCGGCAGCTGCGCGCTCGCAGGTGCTTGGCCTGGCGGGCGATTGACAGCGACCGTCACCGCCGAGCGTAACTGCGGTACCGTCGCGAGAAGCTGATCACGCAGCGCATCAGCTGCTGCAGCCCCTGGGTAGTCGAGATCCAGGAGCAAGTCCGGAACGAGGGGGTTGTTATCGTCCGACGGCGGGTCCGCCTCCACGCGTAGCACCCGATGCGGCTGCCGCACCCCGAGATAGACGTCCAGCCGACCGGTGGAGACCTTGAAGGCCTCCGCACCCCCGACCAAGTCCGTCTCCCTGCCTGACACGTCCGGCCTACCTACGGAGGCGAACCCCTGGGCCAGCGTGTCGGCGAGGGCCGCCGGCACGAGCAGGTCATCGAAATCGGGGCCCAGCAGTGACCACGGCAACTGCACCCACCGTGCACCGAGTTGCTGGACTCGTAGCCGCAGTGCCTCCCGCTGTACCAGCCCGGCGATCTTCTGGTGCGCGCGGCTCGCCATCTGGCGGGCGTAGGCGCGGACCGTAGGGTGGCTCTCCCAGTACTCCGCAGGAGCGCGAACGTAGGTCTCGCCGCCCACCATCAGGACCATGACACGCCCGCCGTCGAACGTCATGATGCCGGCGCCGTCCTGGGTGACCCGCAACTCGACCTTCATCGGCGCATGCCCCTCACGGGCGTACACATGGCCCGTGTAGCGCACCATCGGCGCGTACGCGAGACGGATGAGCGACTCGACACGCGGGTGCGGCCCGACGTCTGGCTCGGGAGATGGCGGACCCGACGTGCACCCGGGCGCGACCAGGGCCACGGCAACAAGCACGACAAGGCATCCGCGCAGCGCGCGTACGCTGGACCGTAAGGCGGGCCCTCCCCCACGAGGTCGCAACCGCATGATCGTACCCCCCCATTGATCGCGGCATACCAACTGTCCGTGATATTACATGAACGCACTGTTCCGGATCGTCGATGTGTGCCGTGCCGGGAGCCGCAGGACTGAGGCCGCGGACCATCCGATCCGTCGGCACGAAGAGATCGTGTTGGCGGTCGGCGGGCGAAGAGGGGAGACGCGTGCAGCTTCGGGAGCGCGTGACCATGCAGGGGGAGCCCTACTACGAGATCAGGACCGGACCGGCGCGTCTCTACCTGAACGACCTGAGCGACATCATGCGGGTGCTCGACCAGTACGGCGGTCACGCCCCCGTGATCGTGTTAAAGGGCGGCCGGGCGGAGGTGAGCAGTGCGTTCGAGCTGAGCCGGTACCCGTCCCTCACCCGCGGGCTGTGGTTGTCCACACCCGACGACAAGATCGTCGTGTCATTGCAGCGGGACCTCTCCTATGTCGAGACCATGGACAACGCTCCGGACACCGCGCAGGCCGTCATGGAGATCGCTGGCATCATCGAAGGACGACGGCACTACCTGCCGCTGATGTCCTCGCCCTGGCGTTGGATGTCCGCGCTGGTCGGCCCGGTCTGGTTCGGCGGTCTGGGTCTCGCGGCGATGATCTTCGATTTCGACCTGACGGTGCTTGCGGTGCCCGGGTACGTGTGGCTACCCACCGTGGCGGTGCTGTCCTCGGCCACGGAGCTGGGGCGGTCGATACGCCGCTACGGGGGCGGCGTCCGCGTGGTTCCCGCAGTCCGTTCATGACGAAGGGCCAGGCCGCCCTGCTGGCCCAGGTGATCCCGGTGGTCGCGCTGGCGATGGGTCTGGAACTGCGCGAGATGGCTCGCCGTCTGACCGATCACCTGCGTCGGGGGGACGACGACGAGACCGACTGGCCGCCGGTCTGGCCCGCATTCATCCTCTCCCTGACCCTGCCGGTGCTGGCCGTCGTCGAGTTGTACTGCCTCGAACTCGCGCTTGGCCAGCAGTGGCGGCCCTTCCTCGCCGAGAACCGGCGCGGCTCCCCATCCGAGGACCTGCTGTTCGGAGTGCTTCGGATCACCGTCATCATCGCGTTCGTCACCCCGGCCTGGGATGCCGCCCATCGCTTGACGCTCGCACGGTGGCCGTCGGTGGCGCGCCGGCCGACACGGCGCCTGGTGTCCTATCTCGTGCTCGGCGGGTTGGCGACGGTGGCGACGTGGACCAGCTTCGTCGTCGACGGCTGAACCGATCCGGCTGTCCGGGTCGCCCTCGGCTCACAGCCTGCGGCCCTGCAACGCCTCGCAACAGCGGGTGGTCACGTGGCAGGGTGGGCGCAGGAGGAGACATGAGCCGGATCCACGACGTCGGGGGCATGCAGGGCTTCCCGCCGATCGAGCAGGAGGTGGACGAGCCGGCCTTCCACGCCGACTGGGAGGCGCACGTCTTCGCCATCAACCGGGCACTGATCGGGCACGGGATCTACAACCTCGACGAGTTCCGCGACGCGATCGAGCGGATGCCGCCGCAGGACTACCTCGCCTCCTCGTACTACGAGAAGTGGTTCCACGCGGTGAGCACCCTGCTCGTCGAGAAAGGGGTCTTGTCCCCGGAGGAGGTCGCCGGTGGCTGAGCGCTTCGCGGCGGGCGAGCGTGTCCGGACCACCCGGGTGGACCCGCCGTACCACACCCGGCTGCCGCGGTACGCCCGCGGCGCCGTCGGCACGGTGGTCGAGTTGCAGGGCCGCTACCCGCTTCCGGACGACCGCGCCCGGGGCCTGGCCACCGCGCCGCAGCCGGTGTACACAGTGCGGTTTCCGGCGCAGGAGCTGTTCGGCGAGGGTGACCATGCCGTGACGGTGGACCTGTGGGAGAGCTACCTGCGCAGGGCCGACGACGAGGGGAGAAACCCGTGAGCGCCGACCACCACGGCCCGGCGGCGACGCTGGCCGCGCGCGTCCGCCATGTCGAGACGCTGCTCGAGCAGCGCGGCCTCGTGGACCCGGCCGAGCTGGACCGGGCACTCGAGGCCTTCCTCGCCCGCGCCTCACCGGCCAACGGGGCACGCGTGGTCGCCCGGGCCTGGCTCGACGACGACTTTCGCGCCGGCCTGCTCGCCGACGCCAATGCGGCGCTTCCCGACCTCGGGCTTTCGATGGGCGGGGGGCTGCAGGAGCAGCGTCTCAAGGTCGTCGAGAACACCGAGCAGGCGCACAACCTTGTTGTGTGCACCCTGTGCTCCTGCTATCCGATCGCGCTGCTCGGGCCCTCGCCCAGCTGGTACAAGAGCGCAAGCTACCGCTCCCGCGCGGTGCGGGAGCCACGTGCGGTGCTGCGGGAGTTCGGCTTCGTACTCGACCCCAAGGTCAAGATCACGGTGTGGGACGCCAGCGCCGAGTCCCGGTACATGGTTCTGCCGCGGCGACCCGCCGGCACCGAGGGCCTCGACGAGCAGCAGCTCGCCGCCCTGGTCACCCGCAACGGGCTGATCGGGGTCGCTGCGGTCTGACGCCGCTTCAGGTGGCGGCGGACACCCGGGTCGACGGCTCGCGCACGAGTAGGGCGGGCACCAGCGCCATGCCCACCTCCACGGCCAGCACGATCCACATGACCTGGAACCCACCGGCGAGGTCGGCGAGGAGCCCGTACAACGGTGGCGCGGCGGCAATGCCCACCGAGATGAACGTGAGCGAGAAGCCCGTGGCGGTGCCCGCGCGCAGCGGTCCGGCGAGCTCGCCGATACTCAACACGAAGACGCCCTGCCAACCGATTACGGACGCGCCGCCCAGGAAGGCCGCGAGACCGAAGACCGCCAGCGGTGTCGTGACGGGCAGGGCACCCAGCAGGACGAACGCCGCGCAGCCGACCAGCGTGATGGCGAGCAGCAGGGGTCGGCGGCGGCCGCTGAACAGCTGGTCGCTCAAGACGCCCCACATCAGGCGGCCGACGATCGCACCCACCTGCGCGATCGCCACGAACAGCACGGCGGTCGGCAGCGAGCTGCGGCCGCTCTCGTGGAGGTAGACCGGAAGGAAGGCGATCAGCACGTACTGCCCGCTGACCAGCATGCAGCCCCACAGCGTGAGCAGCAGGATGTCGCGGTCGCGCAGCAGACGGCGGCCGGTAGGTGCGCGACGCAGTCCGGCCGGGCCGGCGGAGCGCTCGGCACGCGGCTCTACGCCGCCCACCGCCAGCA
>JBOHCZ010000422.1:0-7530 GCA_050699195.1 Streptomycetales bacterium | reverse complement strand
CGTCTCCCCGCACCGCCTCCCGGCCCACCGCGACCGCACGCGACCGCACGGCTGCTCACCCCCGGGGCGGGCCCGCGGTCTCGGGCAGACCTGCCTCGTACAGGCGGGACCAGTCGTCGTCGACGTGGACGACCTGCCTGCCGGCCCGGTCGAGGATGCTCGCCCCGATGCCGGCGCGGTAGCCGCTGCCGCAGTGCACCCACAGCGTGCCGTCCGGGACGTCGCCGAGCCTGCTGAGCAGCTGGTGGATCGGGATGGAGACGGCGCCGGGAAGGTGCCCGAGGGCGTACTCGTCGGCGCGGCGCACGTCGAGGACGACGAGATCGGTGTCAGGCCCCTCGTCGCCTGCGGACATGGCGGCCCGCAGATCCTCCCAGCGGGCCCGCGGGTAGCACCCCAGGCCCGGGCGCCCGTCGGCCAGCTCCTCGATCGGCCCGGCCGCGGCACCGGCCAGGTGGTCGATGCCGATGCGGCTGAGATCGCGCTGCGCCTCGGCCACCTGCTCGGAGCTCTCCCCGACGAGGGTGAGCGGCTCGCCCCAGGGCAGCACCCAGCCGACGTAGGTGGAGAAGTCCCGGCTCAGCTCGATGCTGACGGTGCCGCGCAGGTGCGCCGCCGCGTAGGCGGTACGGCTGCGCAGGTCGACGATCCACTCGCCGGCCTCGATCCGCTTACGCAGAGCGGCCGGGTCGAGGGGCTCCGGCGGCGACAGCTCCGGGGGACCTGCTCCCCGGCGGTTGATGGGAGCGATGTGGGCGTAGTAGCTCGGATAGCAGCCGAGCCCGGCGAGCACGCCGGCCACGAAGTGGTCCTCGTCGTCCGTGGTCAGCGCCGGGTTGCCGGCCTTCTGCTCCCCGAGCGTGCTCGTCGCGACCGCGGCTGTGGGTCCGGAGGAGCAGAAGCTGCCGAACCCGTGCGTCGGATAGATCACAGTGTCGTCGGGCAGTGTCGCGGCCAGACGCTGCGCCGAACGGTACTGCTGGCGGGTGAGTTCCTCGGTCAGCGCGGGATCGGCGAGGTCTGTGCGGCCCACGCTGCCATACATCAGGTTCCCCCCGCTGAACAGGGCGGGCGGCCCGCCCGGCGCGCTCACCAGGTAGGAGACGTGGCCAGCGGTGTGTCCCGGGGTGCCCAGCACGCCCACGCGCAGGCGGCCGGCCCGCAAGACGTCGCCGTCGCTGACCGCCCGGCGCTTGAAGGCGACCTCGTCCGCGGCCGCGACCAGGTAGGTCGCCCCGGTGCGCTCGGCCAGCGCACGGCCGCCCGACACGTAGTCGTTGTGCACGTGGGTCTCGGCGACGTGCGAGACGCGCACGCCCGCCCGCGCGATGGCGGCCGCCATGCGGTCGAGGTCGCGCTGAGGATCGATGACGACACCGACCTCGCCGTCGTGGACGAGGTAGCTGCGGTCACCCAGCTGCGGAGTCTCGACGGTCACAACATCCATGGGCGTCCCCCTCGACGATCGTCTCACGCGCCCGGCGCAGCTGTCCTGACGTGCGGCCGGGTCCAGTGTGCCCCTGCAGGGCCAGATGAGCAATCTTCAGTAAGTCCGGACAACTACCGGCCCGGAGGCCCGGAGGCCCGGGCGTCGGCGTCGGCTGGCGGGCCCTCGCACACCCCCCGGCCGCGTAGACTGGTCCGGTCAACCGAACCTCTACGTTTGATTGTGTGGCAGGTCATGGTTCGCCGCGTGGCGGCTCCGCGTTCCCTCGACCGGCGGCACCCGCTCCCGCTGTGGGCCCAGCTCTGCGACGACCTTACGCGGCGCCTGGAGGCAGGCGCCTTCAACGACCGGTTCCCGAGCGAGCTCGAGCTGGTTGCGCAGTACGACGTGAGCCGCCACACGGTCCGCGATGCCCTGCGCCGGCTGCGGGAGCAGGGCATGGTCGACAGCGCGCGCGGGCGTGGCACGTGGGTGCGGCACGAGGCGATCGAGCAGCCGCTGGGTGCGCTCTACAGCCTGTTCCGCGCCGTGCAGGCGCGCGGCATGGAGCAGCGCAGCGAGGTACGGGAGCTCGGCGTCCGCAGCGACGCCGAGGCCGCCCGGCACCTGGAGCTGCCGGGGGACAGCCCGCTCGTCTACCTCGAGCGGCTCCGCCTGGCCGCCGGGGAACCCCTCGCGCTCGACCGTAGCTGGCTGCCGCTCGACATCGGCGAACCACTGCTGGATGCCGATTTCACCCATTCTGCCCTCTACGACCAGATGGCGACCCGGTGCGGGGTACGGCTCACCGGCGGGCGGGAGCGGCTGCGCGCGGTCGTCCCCGACCCCGCCCAGCGACAGCTGCTCGGCATCCGCTCCGGGGGGGCGCTCTTCGAGATCGAGCGAACCGGCTGCCTGCGGGACCGGCCCGTCGAGCGGCGGCTCAGCCTGGTGCGCGGTGACCGGTTCAGCGTGGTCGCTGAATGGTCGCAGCGGCAGGGCTACCACCTCGACGTGGCAGAGGCGTTGCCGGACAGCACGACCTGATGGCCGCCAACGGTGCCGCTGGGAACGGCGCTGGGAGCGGCGCCGGTAACGGCGCTGGGAGCGGCGCTGGCGACGGCACGCGGCGGGCGGCGGGCGGCGTGGCCTTCGGGTCGGCGACAGGCCGCTGGACGCTGGTGGCGACGGTCGCCGGGTCGGGGATGGCCTTCCTGGACGGCACCGTCGTGAACGTCGCCCTGCCGACGATCGGCAGCGAGCTGGGCGCCGGCATCGGGGGGCTGCAGTGGGTACTCAACGGTTACCTGCTCACCCTCTCGGCGCTGATCCTGCTGAGCGGGTCGCTGGGGGACCGCTACGGCAGGCGCCGGGTCTTCCAGATCGGCGCGGTGTGGTTCGCGCTGGCGTCCGCGGGCTGCGCACTGGCCGTCGACCTGCCGATGCTCATCGTGGCCCGGATCGCCCAGGGCATCGGCGCGGCCCTGCTGACGCCGGGCAGCCTGGCGATCATCGAGGCGACCTTCCGCGAGCGGGACCGGCCGCGGGCGATAGGGGCGTGGTCCGGCTTGACCGGGGTCGCAACGGCCGTCGGGCCGTTCCTGGGCGGCTGGCTGGTCGACGCCGGGTCCTGGCGGGTCATCTTCCTGCTCAACCTGCCGCTCGCGGTGGCGGTCATCGTGATCGCGGGCCGTCACGTCCCCGAGTCCCGCGACCCGTCGGCCGCGCCCGGTGTGGACGTGGCCGGGTCGGTGCTCGCTGCCGCGGGCCTCGGAGGCCTCACCTACGCGCTGATCGGGGTGGGCGAGCGCGGTCTCGCCTCTCCGGCCGTCCTCACCGCCGGGGCCGTCGGCCTCGTCGGGCTGGCCGGCTTCGCGGCCTTCGAGCGGCGCAGCCGCCATCCGCTGCTCCCCCCGGGCATCTTCTCCTCGCCGCAGTTCACCGCCGCGAACCTGGTCACCGCGGCGGTCTACGCCGCGCTTGGGGCGGTCTTCTTCCTCCTCGTCATCTACCTCCAGCAGGTGCTCGGCTACTCCGCCCTGCAGGCCGGCGCCGCCACCCTGCCCATCACGGCGCTCATGCTGGCTCTGTCGGCGCGGTCCGGGCAGCTCGCGGCGCGGATCGGCCCGCGTGCCCAGATGTCGGCCGGTCCACTGGTCATGGCGGCCGGACTGGGCCTGATGGCGAGGATCAACGTCGACGCCGGCTACCTCGGCACGGTGCTGCCCGCCGTGACCGTGCTCGGCCTGGGGCTCGCCGTCACCGTGGCACCCCTCACCTCGACCGCCCTCGCGGCGGCCGGCGAGCGGCATGCCGGCATCGCCTCCGGCGTCAACAACACCGTCGCAAGGGCGGCCCAGCTCGTGGCGGTCGCGGTGGTGCCGTTCGCCGCCGGGATCACCGGCACGGTCTATCGCACCGATCCGCAGGCGTTCGTCTCCGGGTTCCAGCAGGCGGCGCTGATCACCGCCGCCCTGGCGGGGTCGGGCGGCCTCCTCGCCCTCGCCACCATCCGCAACCCGCTGGCCGGCCGTGCGCGGCCGGCCCCGGTGTCGCCGCCCGGCCACTACTGCGCGCTCGAGGCCCCGCCGCTGGAGCGCTGCCCGCACGCCCGCGTCCGCAGCCCGAGCACCTGACCGAGACCGCAGGAGCTGCCGTGCCCCCCGAGATCGTCGCCGTCGAGTCCACGTGCCTGTTCGCGGGTACCGAGCACGCCCCCCGCCAGGTCGTCCGGGTCTCCCTCCGTACGACCGGCGGGCAGGCCGGCCTACGCGCGTCGGTCCATGTCGCGGGCCCGGGCGTCACCACGCCAGAACCGGCCCGCGTGGCGGTCCCGGCCGGCGGGGAACCGGTCACCGCCGAGGTCGCCGTGCTCGCCGCGGGCGCGGTGGGCGACCGGTTGCCGGTGGATGCCACCGCGACCACCGAGCACGGGCAGGCCGCCGGGCGGGGCCAGCTGGAGATCGCCGAGCCCGGCTGGACGATGTACATGGTCTCGCACTTCCACTACGACCCCTTCTGGTGGAACACCCAGGCCGCCTACACCTCGGAGTGGGACGCCCTGGACTGGGAGGGCTCGCCGCGCAGCGCGTTCCAGGGCGCTGGCTTCGCCCTCGTGCGCGCCCACCTCGACATGGCGCGCAGGGACCCGCTGTACAAGTTCGTGCTCGCCGAGGTCGACTACCTCAAGCCGTACTGGGACAGCCACCCCGAGGACCGGAGGTACCTGCGGCAGCTGCTGCACGAGGAGCGTCTCGAGCTGATGGGCGGCACCTACAACGAGCCCAACACCAACCTGACGAGCGCGGAGTCCACCGCCCGCAACGCGGTGTACGGCATCGGGTTCCAGCGCCATGTGATGGGCGGCGATCCGGCGACCGCGTGGCAGCTCGACGCCTTCGGCCACGACCCGCAGTTCCCCGGCATGATGGCCGACGCAGGGCTGACGTCGAGCTCGTGGGCCCGCGGGCCTTTCCACCAGTGGGGCCCGACGCTGCGCGGGCCCGCCGACCGGTCGCCGGGCGACGCCCGGGTCATGCAGTTCCCGAGCGAGTTCGAGTGGCTCTCGCCGAGCGGGCGCGGCCTTCTCACCAGCTACATGCCCAACCACTACTCCGCGGGCTGGTGGATGGACTCCGCGCCGACGCTCGCGGAGGCGCAGGAGCAGACCTACCGGCTGTTCCTCGGGCTCATGCCGGTGGCGGCCACCCGCAACGTGCTGCTGCCGGTCGGCACCGACTACTCCCCGCCGGGCAAATGGGTCACCGAGATCCACCGGGATTGGAACGCCCGCTACGTCTGGCCGCGGTTCGTCTGCGCGCTGCCCCGCGAGTTCTTCGCGGCGGTGCGGGCGGAGCTCGCGCAGCGCGGGGTCGCGCCCCTCCCGCAGACCCGCGACATGAACCCGGTCTACACCGGCAAGGACGTCTCCTACATCGACACCAAGCAGGCCCAGCGCGACGCCGAGAACACCGTGCTCGACGCCGAGAAGTTCGCCACGCTCGCCGGCCTCACCGGCGCGGGCGGCTACCCGCAGGCCGCCCTCGACAAGGCCTGGCGGCAGCTCGTGTTCGGCGCGCACCACGACGGGATCACCGGCTCGGAGTCCGACCAGGTCTACCTCGACCTGCTCGGTGGCTGGCGGGAGGCCTACGAGCTCTCGCGCGACGTGCACGACCGGGCCCTGAACGCGATCGCCGAGCGTGTCGACACATCAGGGGAGGGGCGGGCGATCGTGGTGTTCAACGCGCTCTCGTGGACCCGCAGCGACCTGGTGACCGCACGGGTGGAGCTCCCCGAGCCGGGCGTCGCGGGTCTCGCCGTCCTCGACGACGCGGGAGCGCGGCTGCCGGCCCTGCTCGAGGGCCTCACCCGGCACGAGGACGCCAGCCTGGCGAGTGCGTCGGTGAGCTTCCTGGCCCGGGATGTGCCTTCCGTGGGGTATCGCACCTTCCGCCTGGTGGCGCAGGACCGGCCGGCGCCCGCGGGCTCCTGGGAGTCCGACCCCGGCGCCACCACGATCACGAACCGGCGCTACCGCGTCGAGGTCGACCCGCACCGCGGCGGCGGGCTGTCCAGCATCGTGGCGCGCGACACCGGTCGGGAGCTGCTCGACGGTGCCCGGGTCGGCAACGAGCTGCTGGTCTACGAGGAGTACCCCGCGCACCCGGACTTCCACGAGGGTCCCTGGCACCTGGTGCCCTCAGGGGCGGTGACCGGCGCGGCCGAGCGGCCCGCCGACAGCGTCCACGTCGAACGCTGCGCCCTCGGCGAGCGCCTGGCCGTCACCGGTCAGGTGGGGGGCCTGACCTACACCCAGACCGTGACGCTGTGGGAGGGCGTCGACCGGATCGAGTGCGTGACGCGCATCGACGAGTTCGCCGGCGCCGACCAGCTGCTCCGGGTGCGCTTCCCGTGCGCGATCCGGGGGGCGCTTCCGGTGTCCGAGGTCGGCAACGCCGTTGTCGGGCGCGGGTTCGCCCTGCCCGACGTCGACTCCGCGACCGCCCCGTGGACCCTGGACAACCCCGCGCACCACTGGTTCGCCCTCAGCTCGACCGCACGCGTCGGGCTCCGGGGGAGCGCGGGCGCCCCGGCGGGCACCCGCGCGTTCGGCATCGCCGAGATCATCTGCCCCGATGGCGCGGCTCCCGGAGCTGGCGCGGCGCGCTCAGTGCGGGAGCTCGCCGTCGCCCTCGTCCGTGCCGGGGTGACCTCGACGTGCTCGACCGGCGCCGGGTCGCGGTACGGGGCACTCGACGTCGACTCCAACCTGCCCGACGTCCGCATCGCGGTCGGACGCCCCGACCAGAACGCGTTCACCGCACAGGTCCTCGACGCCGCCGCCCCCGGCTACGCCGCGGAGCTGGAGCGTCAGCTCGCAGCGACCGGCCGGGCCCGGCTGTGGGTGCCCGCCGACCGGGAGCTCACCGAGGTCTGGGTACCTAATGCCGACCTCCGGGGGCCGCTGGACCTGCCGGTGCTCGTGCTGGCCGGTGCCGACGCCGACGCGACCGCTGCCGAGGTCGCCGGGGTCGCGGGCGATCTGGCGGACACCGAGATCGAGGTCCGCCAGCCCGAGGAGCTGTGCCGGACGGGCCCGTTCGACGACCACACGGTGGCGCTGCTGAACCGCGGCGTGCCCGGTTTCGCGGTCGATCCCTCCGGCGCCCTGCACCTGTCCCTGATGCGCTCCTGTACCGGCTGGCCGTCGGGGGTGTGGATCGATCCACCCAAGCGGACCGCGCCGGACGGCGCTGGGTTCCAGCTCCAGCACTGGACCCACACCTTCGGCTACGCGCTGGTGGCGGGGCCGGGCGACTGGCGCGCCACCGGCCTGGTCCGTGCCGGGTACGCCTTCAACCACCCGCTGCGCGGGGTCGTCACCGGCGGGCGGGAGGGACGGCTGCCCCCGGCGCAGGCCATGGTGACGGCGCAGCCCAGCGACCGCCTGGTGCTCACCGCGCTCAAACCCACCGGCAACGCCCTCGCGCACGGCAGCCGCCAGGAGGCGGACCCGCGGCGCTCGATCACCCTGCGCTGCTACGAGGCGCACGGATCCCCGGCGGGCACCCGGATCGGCACGGCCTGGCGCGCGCGGGAGG
>JBOHCZ010000421.1:0-16664 GCA_050699195.1 Streptomycetales bacterium | reverse complement strand
GCTCGATGGTCCCCATCGGCCAGCGCGGCACGGGCGAGCATGAGTCGTGCCTCCGCAAGGTCATAGGCGAGCCGGCTGTCCGCGAGATCGCTGACCGCCTGCTCCAGCGCCTCTCTTGCCTGGTGGGCGAGTCCGGCCACTAGCAGAGCCTCGGCCCTGTCCTGCATGATCAGCGCGGTCGGGCGCCCGAGACGCCTCGCGTGCCGGAGGGCCTCGTCGAGGCTCGCGAGCGCTTCGGGCACGTCGCCACGGCGCAGTGCGGCGAAGCCGAGGTTCTGCAGCGCGAAAGCGCGCATCAGGCCAAGGTCGTGAGCGGTCGCGATGTCCAGACATCTGGTCAGGTCTCGCTGGGCGGCGCGGTGCGCTCCCCGGTAGGCATGCAGCGCCCCCCTGTTGAGGAGCGTGCGGCTTTCCCAGAGCACGTCCTGGCGGCGACGCAGCGCCGGAAGTGCACGCCCGAAGCAGGTCAGCGCCTCTTCCGTGCGGCCGAGTCGCTGCAGCACCAGCCCCCGTTGGGCGAGTAGTCGGATGGCGTCGGGGCCGGAGAGAAGGTGCGCCGCGCGTTCCGCCTCGGCCAGGGCCGCCTCGGAGCGACCGGCGTCGGCCAGCAGTACGACAAGGCTCATGCGGGCCTGGCCAGCCCGGTGCGGAAGGCCGCCACGCTCGGCCCGTGCCACCGCACGCCGCAGGCAGCGCAGGGCGGCAGGAACGTCACCGAGCTCCTTGTGGGCGAGCCCGAGGACGCGCAGCGCCACGCTCGCCGCCTCGTGTTCGCTGCCAACGGCGTCGACAACCTCTGCGGCAACCGCCCGGGCCCTGGCGGGATCGGTCACGACAGTGGCCAGTGCCGCCTCGACCGTGCAGAGCCGGGCTGCGGCGTCCGTGATCACACACGGAGGGTCTCAGATAGTGACCCACGCGGTCACAACGCGTTGCCCCCCCCTGAGGGTGCACTCGAGGCTGAGGGGACCCGTGGGCAGCCGATCGACGGAAAAGCGGCCCAGGTCGTCGGCCTCGACAGCGGCGTGGGTCAGCGGATGGCGGACCTCGATGTGGGCCGGCTGGGGTGCGGCGAGCTGGCCGAGCAGCTGGTGACCGCCGCTGCGCTCGGTCAGCTCGACGGCCACGGTGAGCTCGGGAGCCTGGAAGGTCAGCTGTCGCGGGTCGCCCAGGCCGCGCACCCCCCGTACCGGCGTGAGCGTGCTGTCCTCGACCAGCTCGGCGAGCTCGGCATCGACGGTGCGCCAGGCCAGGCTCGCCCTGGCGCCCTCCATGACCTCGGGGGGCACCGGATCGGCCTCGGCGAGAGCCGCGCCCAGCTCGGCGAGCAGTGTCAGGTCGTCACTCTCGTGCATCACGGTCGCCCCCGTCCCTACTCTCGGCCCCCGGAGAGGGCGGCGAGTTCGTGCCGCAGCCGCTCGATGCAGCGCGCGCGTGTCGGGCCGATGCTGCCCACCGGGATGGCCAGCAGCATCGACAGGTCGGCGTAGCTGAGGTCGGGGCGTGCCGCAATGGTGCGGAGCAGGAGCTGGCAGCGCGCGGAGACGCGTTGCAGAGCCGCGCATAGCCGGGTGGAGAGCTCGCGCGACAGGACCACCTGCTCTGGCGAGACGCCGCTACCGGGACTTTGGTGCTGCTCGATGTCCGCATCGGGGATCACCCGCACAGCGCTACGCAACACGCGGAGGCATTCATGGCGTGCGGTGACGGCGAGCCAGCCACCCACCCGGTTCGGCTCGCGGAGCCTGTCCAGGTGCTCGGCCAGGCGCAGCCACGTCGTCTGGCTGACGTCAGCGGCATCATCGGCACGGAGGCGATGGGCGCGTATGACGGACCACACGAGACCGGCATAGCGGTCCACGAGCACGTCCCAGGCCTTCTCGTCTCCCGTTGCTGCCGCACGGACCAGCACCTCACCGGACGACTCCGGTCCGACCGCGTCCTCTGACAACTCCTCTGACAACTCTGTGTCCCCTGAGGGTCGACGGAAAGCGTACCGAGCAGGGTAGCGCTTCCGGACCGTCGCGTGGTCATCGCCGGGCACCGCTCCGCACGGCGGAGGCACGCTCGGTCGGCATTTCGCCGTCGCCGTCGAGGACGGCGTGGGCGGCGTCGACCGCCGTGCAGCCGGTGTGCGCCGCCAGCCCGGCGATGGCCCCCGCGACCTGTGGAGCGGCGAAGGACGTTCCGCTCCACTCCGCGTAGCCGGCGAAGTCGTGGCCGGGACGCCCGTCGTCGAAGGACACGAAGCTGCTGGCCACCCGCTCGCCCACGGCGTAGGCGTCGACCCACCAGGCGTGGTTGGAGAAGGCCGCCAGCGCCTCGCCCCCGGCGTCCAGGGCGGCGACCGCGACCACCCGCTTGAGGGCGGCGGGCCAGAACGGCCGGTCGCTCGCATTGTTCCCGGCCGCCGCGACGATCACCGTCTCGGATCCGAACCGGGCGAGCGCTTGCCTGAGCAGCGGCGAGGGGCGGTCGTCGTAGGTGTAGCCGCCGAGCGAGAGGTTCAGCACGTCGAGGCTCACACCACCGCTGCGCAGCCGTCGCCGGAGTTGGGAGAGGCCGTGTACCAGCGTGAGCTCGTCACAGAGGCCGTCGCTGCCGAGGACCCGCTCGACGTGGAGCCAGGCGCCGGGCGCTGTACGCAACACGAGGCCTGCGATGAAGGTCCCGTGGCCGGCCTGAGAGTCGAGCTCGTAGTCCCGGTCGCCGTCGATCACCTCCCGGTCGCGTCGTTCGCAGGCCGCGAACCAGCTCTCGTCGGCGTACCAGGCGTGGGGGCTGATCCCGGTGTCGAGGATCGCCACGTTCACCGGCCTGGCGGGGTCAGGCGGCGCGGCGAGCGGCGGCAGCGCGGCGCGCGGGGTGGGGATGTCGAAGGGGCCCCCGGAGTAGGCGGGTTCGCCGCGGTAGAGGTGGTGCGGGCCGACGAGGTGGCGCCGTCCTTGCCCGCACAGCTCCTCGCAGAGGGCGGCCACGTCGACACGTGCGGCCGGGCGAAGTCGCAGCAGCGACGTACCGAGATCCTCGAAGTCCTGCCGCGCCTCGACCCATCGGCGGGCCCGGTCCTCGACCTCGCCGGTGTAGGCAGCCGGGGCGAGCACCTGGTCACGCAGGTACAGGCAGTCCTTGGCGGCGTCGACCACGACATCGGGGTGTTTGCTGACCAGCCGCTCCAGGCGCGCTGTGTTGTCGAGGCGCATCGTCCCTCCAGTGCCGTGCGAACCATCTCGGCCAGTGTCGCCCGAACCAACGAGCGCGTCGACGTTCCCCGGCGGTGGGGTAGAGGGGCGAGGCCGAACCCCCGTTCCTGCCTCGCCCCTCTACCACGGGAGACGCGAACTCCCCCGCTGCGATGCGTCTCCACCCCCGAGAGGAAGCCCCCCGGCCGCGGCAGCCCCCCAGGATCACCGCGGCCGGGCGGCGTGGACACCGCGTGGGCGTCCACCTCTCATGAGCACCGGCGGCCCGTCCTGATACATCCGGCGGGCAGAAATCTTCCCGGCGTTCCAGGGCCGCCGCCGGCGTGCCGTCACTTTGCTCACATACGGTGGGGCAGACCGCTCGGGCAGACCTGCCCCGACGGAGCGCAGATCCCTCATCGGAGCGATGAGCCACGTGGACACCGATCGCCGCTACGCGGAGGAGCTCGACGCGAAGGATCCCGTCGGCTACCTGAGGGGGCGTTTCCTGGTCGCCGATCCGGAGCTGATCTATCTCGACGGCAACTCCCTCGGGCGGCCGCCCCTGGCCACCGCCGAGCGGCTGCGCCACGTGGTGGAGGCCGAGTGGGGGCGCGCGCTCGTCGGCGCCTGGCAGCACTGGATCGACCTCCCCGTCCAGGTCGGGGACATGATCGGGGAGCACCTGGTCGGTGCGGCGCCCGGTCAGGTGGTGGTGTCGGACTCGACGACGGTGAACCTCTACAAGCTCGCCGCCGCGGCACTCGACGCCCGGAGCGGGCGGCGGGTGATCGTCACGGACGACGACAACTTCCCGACCGACCGCTACGTCCTCGCGGGCCTGGCCGCCCAGCGAGGTCTTGAGCTGCGGCTGGTCCGCAGCGACCCGGTCACGGGCCCGGGCCTGGCGGCGATCCGGGCGGCGGTCGACGACGACGTGGCGCTGGTCAGCCTGTCGCATGTCGCCTACCGCTCGGGGGCGCTCGTCGACATGGAGCCGGTGACCCGCATCGCCCACGACGCGGGTGCGCTTGCGCTGTGGGACCTCTCGCATTCGGCGGGCTCGTTCCCCGTCCAGCTCGATCTCACCGGCGCGGACCTCGCCGTGGGGTGCACCTACAAGTACCTCAACGGGGGGCCGGGCGCGCCCGCCTTCCTGTACGTGCGGCACGACCTCCAGGCGGGGTTGCGCCCGCCGGTCTGGGGTTGGTTCAGCCAGCGGGACCAGTTCGCGATGGGACCCGACTACGACCCGGTGCCCGGTGTCGGGCGGTTTCTCGCGGGCACGCCGCCCGTGCCCGCCCTGTGCGCGGTCGACGAGGGTGTGAGGCTGCTCGCCGAGGCCGGCATCGGCCGCCTGCGGGCCAAGGGGGTCATGATGACCGACTACCTGATCGCCCTCGCCGACGCCTGGCTGGCGCCCCTGGGCTTCTCGGTCGCGACGCCGCGCGACCCCGCCCGCCGGGGTTCCCACGTCGCGCTGCGCCATCCGGAGGCGTACCGGATCTGCCGTGCCGCCATCGAGCGGGCCCGGGTGGTCGCCGACTTCCGGGCACCCGACCGGCTGCGGCTCGGCCCGGCGCCGATCACGACGTCGTTCGCCGACGTGTGGACAGCCCTGGACCGGCTGCGGCACCTCGTGGCGGCGAGGGAGTACGAGAGCTACGGCGCGACACCCGGCAGGGTCACGTGAGGCCGCTCAGGAGGTGTACAGCGCCTCGATGTCGGCGGCGAACTCCCTCGCGACCACCGCACGCTTGAGCTTGAGCGTCGGCGTCAGCTGACCGCCCTCCTCGGTGAAGTCGAGGGGCAGGATGCGGAACCTGCGGATCGACTCGGCGCGGGACACCGCGGCGTTGGCCTCGTCGATCGCCTGCTGGATGGTGGAGCGGAGTTCGGGGTCCTCGCAGAGCTGCGGCACCGACGCCTCGGCAGGCTTGCTGTGCTGGCCCTTCCAGTGCGTGAGCGCCTCGGCGTCGATCGTGACGAGGGCGGCGACGTAGGCCCGCCTGTCGCCTACGACCATGCACTGGCTGACCAGCGGGTGGGCGCGAATGCGGTCCTCGAGGACCGCGGGGGCGACGTTCTTGCCGCCCGAGGTGACGATGATCTCCTTCTTGCGGCCGGTGATCCGCAGGTAGCCCTCGTCGTCCAGCTCGCCGAGGTCCCCGGTGTGCAGCCAGCCCTCTTCAAGGCTCTCCTTGGTCGCGGCCTCGTTGTGCCAGTAGCCCCGGAAGGTGTGGCCCCCCGAGAGGAGCACTTCGCCGTCGGGAGCGATGCGGACCGCCGTGCCGGGAAGGGGTTTGCCCACCGTGCCCATCTTGACCCGGTAGGGCGGGTTGACCGTCGCGGCGGCGGTGGTCTCGGTGAGGCCGTACCCCTCGAGCACCGTCAGCCCGATTCCGCGGAAGAAGTGGCCGAGGCGCTCGCCGAGCGGCGCGCCGCCGGAGATCGCCCACCGGGCCTCGCCGCCGAGTGCCGCCCGCAGCTTCGCGTACACCAGCCGGTCGAACACCCCGTGCAGTAGCTTGAGGCGCATGCCGGGGCCGCCGCTGTCGAGCGATTTGCTGTAGGCGACGGCGGTCTCTGCGGCCCGGTCGAAAATGCGGCCCTTGCCGTCGGCGTGGGCCTTCTGGCTCGCCGAGTTGTAGACCTTCTCGAACACCCGCGGCACCGAGAGGATGAACGTCGGCCGGAAGGTCGCGAGGTCGCTGAGGAGATTCGTCACGTCGCCGGTGTGCCCCATCCGGCTACGCGACTGGACGCACCCCACCTGGATGACCCGCGCGAAGACGTGCGCCAGCGGGATGAAGAGCAGGGTCGAGGCGCGGTCCTCGCGGAAGACGAGCTGCAGGTGCTCGACGGCGTTGCCCAGCTCGAACATGAAGTTGCCGTGGGTGAGCTCGCAGCCCTTGGGCCGGCCGGTGGTCCCTGACGTGTAGATGATGGTGGCCAGCGAGTCGGGCGTGAGACCGGCCCGCCGTGCTTCGACTTCGGCGGTGTCGACCGGGCTGCCCGCCCGCGTGAGCGTCCCTACGGCATCGGCCTCGATGCTCCAGAGGTAGCCGAGCGTGGGCAGCTGCGGCCGTACGGACTCGACGATCTGCTGGTGCCGGGTGGTCTCGACGATGACGGCGGCGGCGCCGCTGTCCCCGAGGATCCAGGCGACCTGCTCGGCGGACGACGTCTCGTAGATGGGGACGGTCACGGCGCCGGCGGCCCAGATCGCGAAGTCGAAGAGCGTCCACTCGTAGCGGGTACGCGACATCAGGCCGACCCGGTCGCCCGCGCCGATGCCCGACGCGATCAGGCCCTTGGCGACGGCCGTGACCTCGGTACGGAACTGCTCGCTGGTGACGTCCGCCCATCCGTGGGCCGTCGGTCGGCTGAAAAGGACGTCGGTGGGGGCCTCAGCGGCGTTCGACCAGACCAGGTCGGTGAGGTTGGCTGTCTTGGCGCTGCCCACCAAGGCAGGGACACTGAACTCGCGCACAGGGGGCTCTCCTCGTCGGCGAGGTAGTTGTTGAAGTGGACGTTAGCGTTTCTTACCGGTGAGTAGGTAGCTATGACAAGGGTCTCGCTCCCAGTCTGGCAAGGGGTGACATCCTGACCGCCCCTCCTCTCGTCGATCTTGTCGACGAGACGTTCGTCGCGGCCGAGCCCGCCCGGCTGGCCGGGCGGCTCGCCGATCCTGCGCTGTGGCGGCTGTGGTGGCCGAGACTGGAGTTCGCCGTCTTCATGGACCGCGGCCACGAAGGGCTGCGGTGGTCGATCACGGGTGAGCTCCTCGGCAGCGCCGAGGTGTGGCTCGAGGCCTTCGCCGACGGCACGATCGTGCACTACTACCTGCGCGGCGAGCCGGCGGCGCCGTCCGGCCGGGTCCGCCGGCTCGCCGCCGCACGGCTGCGCCGGCGCTACACCCTGGCGTGGAAGCGGCGGATCAACGCCCTCAAGGACGAGCTCGAGGCCGGCCGTGCCACGGGGATGCCGCCCCGAGGTCCGTTCGGGTGAGGTGGATGACCCGCCGGGGTGATGACCGGGGTGACGACTGTCGCGCCTCGACCGGCCGACCCGTACGGGCTGTGGCGTTACGGTGGGGCCCATGCGTGTGCACGTCGTGAGCGACGTTCACGGGGCGGTCGAGCCGCTCGCCCGGGCCGGGGACGGCGCCGACGCCCTGGTCTGCCTCGGCGACCTCGTGCTCTTCCTGGACTACGACGACCACGCGCAGGGGATCTTCGCCGAGCTGTTCGGAGTCGACAACGCCGGCCGCTACATCGCGCTGCGTACCGCGGGGCGGTTCGAGGCCGCCCGCGGGTTCGCCAGGCAGCTGTGGGCCTGTCTCGACGGCGATCCCAGAACCGTCATCGAGGCGGCGGTGCGCCGGCAGTACGCTGCGCTGTTCGCGGCGCTGCCCGTGCCGACCTACATCACCTACGGCAACGTCGACCTGCCCGCGCTGTGGCCGGAGTTCGCGCGCCAAGGGGTCACGGTGGTGGACGGGCGTGTGGTCGAGATCGGCGGGGTGCGGTTCGGCTTCGTCGGTGGCGGGCTGCGTACCCGGTACCGGACCCCGTACGAGATCGACGACGAGACCTACGCGGCGAAGGTGGCGGCGGTCGGCGCTGTCGACGTGCTGTGCTGCCACATCCCGCCCGCCGTCCCGGACCTGACCTACGATGTGGTGGCCCGGCGGTTCGAACGCGGCAGCGCGGCGGTCCTCGACGCCGTCCGGGACACCCAGCCCCGGTACGTGCTGTTCGGGCACGTGCACCAGCCGCTCGTCCGTCGCCGCCGGATAGGTCGTACAGAATGCATCAATGTCGGGCACTTCCGGACTACCCGCACGCCGCACGTCCTCGACGTGTGAAACCCCCGTCGCGATAGCCTGCGCCCGAGTCGAGCAGACGCAGGGGGTTCGCCATGGCGGAGCGCACCACGTCGAGCATCACCATCGCAGCGAGCCCGTCCCGGGTCATGGCGGTGATCGCGGATTTTCCCGCCTACCCGGAGTGGACGGGCGCCGTCCAGGAGGTGGAGGTGCTCGCCACCGGTGAGGGCGGGCGCGCGCGCGAGGTGCGGTTCGTGCTGGAAGCCGGTGCGATCAAGGACCATTACACGCTGGCCTACAGATGGGACGACGATCGGGAAGTGCGCTGGTCCCTGGTCGAGGCGCAGATGCTGCGTGCGATGGACGGCGCGTACACCCTCGTGGAGCAGAGCGGCGGGACGACAGGCGTGACCTACGAGCTCATGGTCGACGTCAAGATCCCCATGATCGGGATGATCAAGCGCAAGGCGGAGAAGGTCATCATCGACACGGCGCTCAAGGAGCTCAAGAAGCGGGTGGAGGGCTGACGACTGCGTAGCGCAGCGGAGCGGGAGGAAGACCGACCCCTGGGCAGAGAGGGCTGACGACTGCGTAGCGCAGCGGAGCGGGAGGAAGACCGACCCTGGAGCTTGGAGGGCTGAGCACTGTCGACTGAGGCCACGCGCGTTCTGCTGTTCACCGGCAAGGGTGGCGTGGGCAAGACCACGACCGCGGCCGGAACCGCCACGCTCGCCGCGGCACGCGGGCTGCGCGTGCTCGTGCTTTCGACGGACCCCGCGCACTCGCTCGCCGACACCTTCGACCACCCGATCGGTGCGGAGCCGACCGAGGTGGACGCCAACCTCTTCGTCCAGCACGTGGACAGCCAGCGTCGCTTCGAACGCAGCTGGCGGGAGATCCGGGACTACCTCCTGGCGATGCTGGACTCCGCGGGTGTCGATCCGATCGAGGCGGAGGAGCTCACGGTGCTTCCGGGGGCCGAGGAGGTGTTCGCCCTGCTGGAAGTGCGCGACCAGCTGCGTTCGCGCCGGTGGGACCTGGTGGTCGTGGACTGCGCGCCGACCGCGGAGACGCTGCGGCTGCTCGCCCTGCCCGATGCCCTCGGCTGGTACGTGGAGCGCATTCTGCCGCTGGAGCGCCGCGTCGTGCGTTCGCTGCGTCCGGTTCTGACGCGGGCCACGGGGGTCCCCATGCCACGGGACGCGGTCTTCGATGCGCTGCTGCGGCTGCACGCGGAGCTGTCGGGGGTGCGCCGAGCCCTCACGGACCGCAACGCATCCGTCCGGCTCGTCCTGACGCCGGAGTCCGTGGTCGTCGCCGAGGCGCGTCGTTCCTTCACGACCCTCGCCCTGTTCGGTTATCGCGTGGATGCTGTCATCGCGAACCGCGTCTTCCCGACCGACGGGCGCGACGCGTGGCTGCGTGGCTGGACGGCCGCGCAGGCGACGCAGCTGGAGGACATCGACACTTCCTTCGCGCCGCTGCCGGTCTATCGCTCCGCGTACCGGGCCGCCGAGCCCGTCGGTCTCGAGGAGCTGGCGGCGCTCGCGGCCGCGGTCTACGGCGGCGGATCGGCCGACACCGACCCCTTCGCGCCACCGCCGGACGGCCGGCCGCTGTCCGTCGAGCATGTGGGCGGGGAGTTCGTGCTGTCGCTGACTTTGCCGTTGGCCGACCGTCGGGACATGGACGTGGTCCGCAAGGGAGACGACCTGGTCCTGACGATCGGGGCGTACCGGCGGGTGCTCGCCCTGCCCGGTGCGCTGCGGCGCTGCTCGGTCATTGGAGCCGAGCTGCGTGAGGGCAGGCTGCACGTCCGCTTCGGCCAGCCGGCCGGCGTCGCACCCTAGGCTCGGTCTCACAGGACAGCTGCGAGGCAGCATGGCACTCACGATCGGCGTGGACGTCGGCGCGACGAAGGTCGCCGGGGGCGTGGTCGACGAGGATGGCGTGATCATCGCCCGTGCGCGGCGGGACACCCCTTCGACGGACCCCGCGGCGTGCGCGGACACCGTCGCGAGCGTGGTGCTGGAGCTGGCCGGACGCCACGACGTGACGGCGGTCGGGCTCGGCGCCGCGGGCTTCGTCGACGAGCACCGCTCCGTCGTGCTCTTCGCGCCCAACCTCGCCTGGCGTCAGGAGCCGCTGCAGGAGCGTGTGGGCACCCGGCTCGACGTACCGGTGATCGTGGAGAACGACGCGAACGCGGCGGCGTGGGGCGAGGCCTGTTTCGGCGCCGGTCGCGGGCAGCCTCACGTGATCTGTATCACTGTCGGGACCGGCATCGGCGGCGGCGTCGTGGTGGGCGGCGAGCTCTACCGGGGGCGGTTCGGGATCGCGGGGGAGTTCGGGCATCTCCGCGTCGTGCCCAACGGCATCCGCTGCGGATGCGGGAACAAGGGATGCTGGGAGATGTATGCCAGCGGGAGTGCCCTGGTGCGTGAGGCTCGGGATCTCGCCGAGGCGGGCTCCCCGCTCGCGAGTCGGCTGCTCGAGCTGGCCGGGGGGCGCGCCGAGGGCATCACGGGGCCGGTCGTCACCCGGGCGGCCCGGGAAGGCGATCCGACGGCGACGGAGCTCTTCGAAGGCCTGGGGCAGTGGCTCGGCGAGGGGATCGCGTCCCTGACGGCGATCCTCGATCCTGGCTGCGTGGTGATCGGCGGCGGAGTGTCGGAGGCGGGGGAGTTGTTGCTCGGCCCGACGCGCAACGCCTTCCAGCGGGCGCTGACCGGGCGGGGACACCGCCCTGCGGCGCAGATCCGGCTCGCCGAGCTGGGTAACGAGGCAGGTCTCGTGGGTGTCGCGGACCTCGCCCGCCGGTGGCGCTGCTTCTCGCGTCCCCGCCCCGGGCTCGCCTAACCTGGCCTGGTGTGCACCGCCGCCGGGCAGGAAGCTCGGGCCTGTGGGGGTGAGGGGCGCGCATGATCGCCTCCCCAGGCCGGGCGTTCGTGATCCAGCGGACGCCCAGGTACCGGCGCCGCTGGGGTGCCATGTCGCACGCCGGTTCCCATCTGACGATCGGTGTCGACATCGGCGGCACGAAGGTCGCGGGCGGTGTGGTCGACGAGGCCGGGCTCGTGCTCGAGCGGCTGCGGGCCGACACCCCCTCGACCAGCCGTCGGGAGATCCAGCACGCGATCGTCGGCGTGGCGAACGAGCTCGCGAGCCGTCATCCGGCCCGCGCGGTGGGGGTCGGTGCGGCCGGGTTCGTCGACGCGAGCCGCTCCTCGGTGCTGTTCGCCCCCCATCTGGCGTGGCGGCACGAGCCGCTGCGGGAGGCGATCCAGGAGCTCATCCGGCTGCCCGTCGTCGTCGAGAACGACGCGAACGCCGCAGCCTGGGCGGAGTACCGTTTCGGGGCCGGGCGGGGGGAGCCGGATCTGGTCTGCGTGACGCTGGGCACGGGCATCGGCGGCGGGGTCGTCACCGACGGTGTGCTCCGGCGCGGCAGGTACGGGGTGGCCGGTGAGTTCGGCCACATGTGCCTGGTGCCGGGCGGCCACCGCTGCGAGTGCGGCAACCGAGGCTGCTGGGAGCAGTACGCGAGCGGCAACGCCATCGTTCGGGAGTCGAGAGAGGTGCTGGCCTCCGGCTCACCCCTTGCCCAGGGGTTCCTCGAGCGTGTGGGGGGCCGGCCTGAGGCGCTGACCGGTGCGGACGTCACGGGAGCGGCCAGGAACGGCGACGCGGTCGCCGTCGAGATCATGGAGGAGGTCGGACGCTGGCTGGGCATCGGGCTGGCCAACCTCGCCGCGGCCTACGATCCCGGCTGCCTGGTCGTCGGCGGCGGTGTGGCAGACGCGGGAGAGATGCTGCTTGCGCCGGCGCGCCACGCCTTCCGGCGGCAGCTGACCGGGCGCGGGTACCGTCCGGAGGCCCGGATCGTGCAGGCGGCGCTGGGCAACGACGCGGGACTCGTCGGCGCGGCCGATCTCGCCCGGGACGTCGCGCTGCGCTTCGCGACCCGGCGGCGCCGCCGCAAACGTCCGGGCGGGCTCAGCAGTCGACGAGGGTGAGCTCGCAGGAGTAGCCGAAACCGTGGCGGCGCCGAAGCCCATGGGGACAACGAGTGCTCATAAGTCATTACCTTCGTATGCTAGGACAAAGTTTGACAGCCTCACCTGTCCGCACCAGACTGCGTCCGCAGGTGGACCTGCGCGGCGGGGGACGGGTATGAAGATCGGACTGGCGGGTGCCGGCCGGATGGGCGCCTTCCACGCCGAGTTGCTGCAGGGGATTCCGGAGGTCGGCTGCCTCGTCGTCGCCGACGCTGACGCCTCCCGGGCCAGGGCCGTGGCGCACCGGCTCGGGGTGGACGCCGTGGACGACGTCGAGGAGCTGCTCGGCGGCGGGCTCGACGGGCTGGTCGTCACGACGGCCACCGACGCGCACACTCCGCTGATCAAGCAGGCGGCCGCAGCGGGGATCCCGGTGTTCTGCGAGAAGCCCGTGGCCCACGACGTGGCCGGCACGCTCGAGGTGATCGAGGTTGTCGAGGACGCGGGGATCCCCGTCCAGGTCGGTTTCCAGCGGCGCTTCGACGCCGGGCATCGCGCGGCCCGCGAGGCGCTGCGGTCAGGTCGGCTCGGGTGGGTCCACACCGTGCGTTCCTGCACGCTCGATCCCGCGCCGCCGGCTCCGGAGTACGTCGCCGTCTCGGGGGGGCTGTTCCGGGACTGCGGCGTCCACGACTTCGACGCCATCCGGTGGGTCACCGGGCGAGAGGTGGTCGAGGTGTTCGCACTCGGGACGAACCGCGGAGCGGCTTTCTTCCGTGAGTGGGGGGACATCGACACCGGGGCGGCGCTGCTCACGCTCGACGACGACACGATCGCGATCGTGTCCTGCACCCGCTACAACGCGGCGGGCTACGACGTCCGTCTCGAGCTGCTGGGCTCCACGGACAGCATCGTCGCCGGTCTCGACGGCGGCGCGCCGCTCACGCCGGCCGAGCCCGGCCTCGCGGGGCCGCACGGCTCGTTCTCCCCGGCCGACCCGGCCTACCGGCACTTCACGGAGCGTTTCCGCGACGCCTACGCCGCGGAGCTGCGGGCGTTCGCGCACCTCGTCGGAAACGGCGGCGAAAGCCCTTGCGCGCCCACGGACGCCCTCGAGGCCCTTTACGTGGCCGAGGCATGTGAAAGGTCCCGGCGGGAACGGCGGCCCGTGCGGGTGGGCGAGGTGCGGCGGTGAGGGCAGAGCGGATCGCGGGTGCCCCGATCTCCTGGGGGGTGTGCGAGGTCCCGGGATGGGGCCACCAGCTGCCTGCCGAGCGGGTGCTGCGGGACATGCGCGACGTGGGACTGGCCGCAACGGAGCTCGGGCCCGCGGGATTCCTGCCCGGCGACCCCCGCGAGCGGGCCGAGCTGCTCGCGTCGTACGGCCTGCGGGCGGCCGGCGGGTTCCTGCCGGTCGTCCTCCACCAACCTTGGGCAGACCCGCTGCCGGCGGTGGTACCCGTGCTGGACGGGCTCGTTGCCGCCGGGGGAGGGGTGCTCGTCCTCGCCGCCGCGACCGGGCACACCGGGTACGACACCCGCCCCGATCTGGACGGGGCGAGCTGGCGGGTGCTGCTGAGGAATCTCGACAGGCTCGCCACGCACGCGGCCGGGGCCGGGGTGACGACGGCGCTGCACCCGCATGTCGGCACGGCCGTCGAGCGGCCCGACGACGTGCGGCGCGTGCTCGACGGCTGCGACGTGGCGCTCTGCCTTGACACCGGCCACCTCCTCGCCGGCGGCGTCGACCCGGTCGCCCTCGCGCGCGAGGTCCCGGGCCGGGTCGCCCACGTCCACCTCAAAGACGTCGACGGCGACCTGGCGCGCCAGGTCCTTGCTGGCGGCCTGGGCTTCGCCGAGGCGGTGCGCCGCGGCATATTCCGCCCGCTGGGCCACGGTGACCTGGACATCGCAGGCCTGGTCGCTGCGCTGGAGCAGGCCGGTTACGGCGGCTGGTACGTACTGGAGCAGGACATCGTCCTCACCGCCGAGCCCGACGGTGAAGGACCGGCCGCCGACGTCCGTGCCAGCGTGGCGTTCCTGAGGGGGCTCGCCTCCGGAGCTTCCCCGTGACCCGCCCCGTGTCCGGCTATGAGGTCCTCACGATGGGGCGGGTCGGCGTGGACATCTATCCGCTGCAGGTCGGCGTGTCGCTCGACCGGGTGGCTTCGTTCGGCAAGTGGCTCGGCGGGAGTGCGACCAACGTGGCCGTCGCGGCGGCGCGCCTGGGCCGCCGCTCGGCGGTGGTCACCCGCACCGGTGAGGACCCGTTCGGCAGGTTCGTCCGCAGCGCGCTGCGCGGCTACGGAGTGGACGACCGCTATGTCACCGCGGTGCCGGGCCTGCCGACGCCCGTGACGTTCTGCGAGATCTTCCCGCCGGACGAGTTCCCCATCTACTTCTACCGCTGGCCCAAGGCGCCGGATCTGGAGATCCGGCCCGAGGAGCTCGACCTCGACGCGGTCCGCGCCGCCGGTGTGTTCTGGGTGACCGGGACCGGGCTCTGCCAGGAGCCGAGCCGCACGGCGACGCTGCGCGCGCTGGAGGCGCGCGGCCGCCACGGTTTCACGGTGCTCGACCTCGACTACCGGCCGGTGTTCTGGGACTCCCGTGAGCACGCCCGCCACTGGGTGCGTGAGGCGCTCGCCCACGTCACGGTGGCGGTCGGCAACCTCGACGAGTGCGACACCGCGGTCGGTGAACGGGACCCGTACGCGGCGGGACGGGCGTTGCGCGAGGCCGGCGTCTCGCTCGCCGTGGTCAAACGGGGCCCGGACGGCGTACTGGCTTGCGGAGCCCAGGGGGACGTCGAGGTTCCTCCGGTGCTCGTGGACGTGGTCAACGGGCTGGGTGCGGGCGACGCGTTCGGCGGGGCGCTTTGTGCGGGTCTGCTGTCGGGGTGGGACCTTGAGAGGGTGCTCAGGTTCGCCAACGCGGCCGGTGCGATCGTCGCCTCGCAGCTCGCCTGTTCCGACGCCATGCCGACGACCCAGCAGGTCGAGGCGAAGCTGCGGGAGAGCGCCCGCGCGTGAGTGGACGCGGCTGCGGGCCTGTCGTGATCCTGACCTGACCCGAACGGGAGGACGAGGACGTGCGCGAGGATCTGTACCTGCCCGCCGGCTCGACCGCGCGGGGCCCGTTCACGCTCGATGTCACGCAGCAGCGGGCCGGCTGGACCTACTCGGCGTTGCGGGTCCTCGAGCTCCCCGCGGGCGGTGCCCACACGTTCGCGACCGGCGAGGAGGAGATGGTCGTGCTGCCACTCGCCGGGGCCTGCACCGTCGAGTGCGACCAGGAGCGCTTCGCCCTCGCCGGCCGGGAGAGCGTGTTCTCCCGGGTCAGCGACTTCGGCTACGTGCCCCGCGACGCGTCGGTGACGGTCGCGTCGGAGCGGGGTGGCCGGTTCGCCCTGCCGGCGGCACGCTGCACGCGGCGACTCACAGCACGCTACGGCGCCGCCGAGGACATCCCGGTCGAGCTGCGCGGCGCCGCGCAGTGCAGCCGCCAGGTCACCAACTTCTGCAACCCCGACACGTTCGAGGCCGACAGGCTCATCGCCGTGGAGGTGCTCACCCCGGGGGGCAACTGGTCGTCCTACCCGCCGCACAAACACGACGAGGCGCGCGCGGGCGAGTGCGTCCTCGAGGAGATCTACTACTTCGAGATCACGACGACGCATGGCACACCCGGGATGGCCTACCAGCGTGTCTACGGCACCCCCGAGCGTCCCGTCGACGTGCTCGCCGAGGTGGGAAACGGCGATGTCGTGCTCGTCCCGCACGGCTGGCACGGCCCCTCGATGGCGGTCCCCGGCTACGACCTGTACTACCTCAACGTGATGGCCGGTCCGGGCGAGGAGCGGGCCTGGCAGATCTGCGACGACCCGGCCCACGCGTGGGTCCGGCAGACGTGGCAGGGCCAGGGGGTCGACCCCCGCCTGCCGCTGACCACGACCACCGGGCGGGGGTGTGGCCCATGACCTCGGTCCGGCTCACGGTCGGGCAGGCCGTCGTGCGCTTCCTGGCCGTGCAGCAGTCCGAGCGGGACGGCGTGCGGCGCCGGCTGTTCGCGGGCTGCTTCGGCATCTTCGGCCACGGCAACGTCGCCGGCGTGGGCCAGGCCCTGCTCGAGGCCGGCGACCGGCTGCGTTACTACCAGGCGCGCAACGAGCAGGCCATGGTGCACGCCGCCGCGGCGTACGCCCGGATGAGCGACCGGCTCGCCACGCTCGCATGTACCACCTCGATCGGGCCGGGTGCGACGAACATGGTCACAGGTGCCGCGCTCGCGACCATCAACCGGCTGCCGGTCCTCCTGCTGCCGGGCGACATCTTCGCTACGCGCAGGGCCAACCCGGTGCTGCAGGAGCTGGAGGACCCGCGGTCCTACGACCTGTCGGTCAACGACTGCCTCAAGCCGGTCTCGCGGTACTGGGACCGCATCAACCGGCCTGACCAGCTGCCGGCGGCGCTGCTCGCCGCTGTGCGGGTGCTCACCGACCCGGCCGAGACCGGGGCGGTCACGCTGTGCCTGCCGCAGGACGTACAGGCCGAGGCGTTCGACTGGCCGGCAGAGCTGTTCCGCGAGCTGGTGAGGAACCTCCGTCGCCCGCTGCCCGACGCGCCGTCGCTGGCGGAGGCCGCGGCGCTGCTG
>JBOHCZ010000420.1:0-5504 GCA_050699195.1 Streptomycetales bacterium | reverse complement strand
GACCGGCGCGGCGGTCTCCCGGACCGCCTCGCGGATCCCCGGTACGCCGAGGATCGTGCCGATCGAGACGACCGGGTTGGACGGTGGCAGCACGACCAGGTCGGCCCCCGTGACCGCCTCGACGACGCCCGGCGCCGGGGCGGCGTCGTCCTGGCCGACGACGACCCCGGCCTCGGCGGGCACCGCGGCCCGCAACCGGACCCAGTACTCCTGGAAGTGGACGACCCGGCGGCCGCTCGGCGAAGCCGCGTCCTGGATGGCCACGTGGGTCTCGACCCGGTCGTCGGTCATGGGCAGCAGCCGCACGCCGGGGCGCCATCGCGCGCAGAGCGCCTCGGTGACCTGCGACAGCGGGAAGCCCGCCCCGAGCATCTGGGTGCGGACGAGGTGCGTCGCGACATCGCGGTCGCCCAGCGTGAACCACCGCGGTTCCACGTCGTAGGCCGCGAGCTCCTCCTGGACCGAGAACGTCTCGCCCGCACGCCCCCAGCCCTGCTCCTCGTGGATGCCGCCGCCCAGCGTGTACATCACCGTGTCGAGGTCCGGGCAGACCCGAAGGCCGAAGAGCGTGATGTCGTCGGCGGTGTTCCCGATCACGGCGATCTCGTGGTCGGGAACGCCGTCCGGCGGCGGGTCCGGTGGGGGGTCCGGTTGGGGGTTGAGCGCCCTCGCGAGCCCCCGCAGGAAGCGGGCGCCGCCGATACCTCCGCTGAGAACGACGATGCGCATGCTGACCAGTCTCGCAGCCGGGCGTACGGCGACCAGCGCAGCCCGATTTAGAGGTGTTTAAGCCATATATTCCATTCATCGGACTGTGCTGCGGCCGTTGCCTCCTATGGGGTGAAAACTGTCACCGGATATCAGAGTTCAGCTTGACGTTGGTGGACCGACGCGCGTGTAATTTCAGGCGTGTCGTTATCCCGGTGCGGGATCAACGGCCGAGACCACGGGGATGCAAGGGTCGAGGAGGCACGCCATGAGCGAGGTCTACTACCCGCTGCTCGGCGGCACCGACGAGGAGCTCAGCTGGCAAGAGCGCGCGCTCTGCGCGCAGACCGATCCCGAGGCGTTCTTCCCGGAGAAGGGCGGCTCGACGCGGGAAGCCAAGAAGGTGTGCCTCGCCTGTGAAGTCCGATCTGAATGTCTGGAATATGCTCTCGGGCACGACGAGCGTTTCGGTATCTGGGGTGGACTATCCGAACGCGAACGTCGCCGGCTCAAAAAGCGTGCTGGCTGATTGGCAGCGGGGAGTCGCGTAGGGTAGGGGGCCGTCCGGCGCCAGGCCGGGCCGAGAGCTATCTGCCACCGGATCCGGGGTCCCCTGCCTTCGTATGACACTTTCACCAGAGTCTCCTGCGAATTCCCGGCACGTCGTCACGGCCGTGCTCGTCGCGCACGACGGGGCCCGATGGCTGCCGCGAACCCTTGACGGGATCCAGGCGCAGGAGCGGCCGGTACAGCAGCTCGTCGCCGTCGACACAGGCAGCCAGGACGAGACGCGACAGATACTCGAGGCGTTCCTGGGCACGGGCAACGTCCTCACACGCAAGCGCGACACCGGATTCGGTGTCGCGGTCTCGTACGCGCTCAAGGCGTCCGGGTTGCCCCGAGCCGGGCACGGCGGGGGCGAGACGTCCAGCGCCGAGGGCGGCGTGGTCGAGTGGGTGTGGCTGCTCCATGACGACAGCGAGCCGGCGCCCGACGCCCTCGGCCGGCTGATCGCCGTCGTCGACGAGATGTCCTCGGTCGCCGTCGTGGGTCCGAAGATCCTCGCGTGGTACAACCGGCACCAGCTCCTGGAGGTCGGCGTCACGATCGCGGGCAACGGCGCCCGTGAGACCGGCCTCGAGCGCCGGGAGCAGGACCAGGGTCAGCACGACGACCTGCGTGACGTGCTCGCGGTGAGCAGCGCGGGCATGCTGGTGCGCCGCGACGTCTGGGAGCAGCTCCAGGGGTTCGACCGGAACCTGGCGTTGATGCGCGACGACGTCGACTTCTGCTGGCGGGTCCGCTCAGCGGGCCACCGCGTCCTGGTCGTGCCCGACGCGGTCCTCTACCACGCCGAGGCGGTCTCGCACGAGCGCCGCCGCATCGACGCCGCGCTCGACCGGCCGCACATGATCGACCGGGCGAACGCGCTGTACACCCTGCTCGTCAACCAGGAGCGACGCGCGCTGCCGGCCACCTTCGTGCGGCTCGTGGTCGGCACCCTGTTCCGCGTCGTCTTCTACCTCGTCACGAAACTTCCGGGCTTCGCGTCCGACGAGTTCTTCGGGCTGCTCGCGGTGCTCGCCCGACCCGACCGCATCTTCAGCGCGCGGCGCCGGCGCAAACGCACCCGGGTCCTCCTGCCGCGCCAGTACCGCCATCTCTTCCCGGCCCGCGGTACGCAGCTGCGGCACGGCGTGGACCGGCTGCTCGAGTTGCTGCACGCCGAACGCCTCATCGAGGCCGGGTCGCTCTCCGCCCGGCACCGGGCGGCCGAGACCGGCCCGGCCTCGGAGGAGGTCGAGTCACTCGAGATCGACAGCTTCGACGTGATCGCCCGGTTCTTCCGCAGGCCCAGCGTGCTGCTGCTGCTCTGCCTCACCATCCTCACCCTGCTTGCCTCGCGAGGCCTGATGGGCAGCGGACGGCTGATGGGCGGGGTGCTGCTGCCCTCCTACGAGGGGGCCTCGGACCTGTGGGGCAGCTACCTCGCCGCGTGGCACGCCGTCGGCCTGGGGAGTGAGGCCCATGCCCCTCCCGACCTCGCGATCGTCGCTGTGGTGGCCACCCTGCTGCTCGGGAAGGCCAGCCTCGCGGTCGACGTCCTGCTCCTCGGAAGCGTGCCGCTCGCCGGCATCACCGCGTACGCCGCCGCACGGCGGATCGTCGAGTCCCGCATCCTGCGTTTCTGGGCGGCGGTCACCTACGCCGTGCTGCCGGCCACGACCGGCGCGGTCGCCTCCGGGAGACTCGGTACCGCCATGGGGGTCGCGCTCCTCCCGCTGCTCGGGCTCGGCGCCGCGCGCGTCATCGGGACAGCCGAACGACCGGGTACGGCGCGCAGTGCCTGGGCGGTCGGCCTGCTGCTCGGTATCGCCACGGCGTTCGTCCCCCTGGCCTGGGTGCTCGCGCTGATCATGACGGTGGTCGGGTTCCGGGTCGTCGCCCGGCGCGGCGCTGCGGCCCGTGTCGTGATCGTGCTCGTCACCCCGGTGCTGGTGCTGCTGCCGTGGTCGGTCGACGTCGCGCTCCATCCCGCCCTGCTCCTGCTCGAACCCGGGACGGACAGCCCGTGGCTGTCGGACCCCGGGCTCGGCGGCCTCCAGCTGCTGCTCCTCCACCCCGGCGGTCCCGGCATGTACCCGCTTTGGGTCAGCGCGGGGCTGCTCGTCGCGGCCCTCTTGGCAGTTGCGCGCAAGGCCCGGCGGCGCGTGATGCTCGCCGGCTGGACGGTCGCGCTCGTCGGGTTCGGCACCGCGCTGGTGCTCAGCCGCGTCCAGGTCCAGGGACCGATGCACGGCACTCCCACGGCGCCGTGGACCGGGCTCGCGCTCACGCTGATGGGTGCCGGGCTCATCCTCGCCGCGCTGATCGGGGGCGAGGGTGCGCTGGAGTGGATCGCGGCTCGCCGCCGCGGGCTCCCGCGGCAGATCGTCGCCTCGTTCACCGCGTTGGCGGCGCTGACGCCGGCCGTCGCGGCGGGATGGTGGGTCGTCCAGGGGGCCGGCGATCCGCTCGACCGCAGGGACCCGGTGCTGCTGCCCGCGTACGTCGCGGCGGAGGGTCAGAGCGCCCAGCACCCCCGCACCCTGGTGCTCCGCTCCTCCGGACGCGGCGAGGTCTCGTACGCCCTGTTCCGCTCCGCGGGCCCCAGGCTGGGCGATGCGGACATGCTGCCGGACCAGGCGGCCTACGGGGGTCTCGACCGGGTCGTGGCGACGATCGTGTCGGGGAAGGGCGGCGCCGAGGCGAACGTGTTCGCCGACTACGCCATCAGGTATGTCCTCATCCAGCGCCCGGTCGATCCCGAGCTCGCCCGCGCGCTCGACGCCGTCGCGGGACTCACCCGGGTGAGCTCCCCAGACGGTTCCGGGCTGTGGCGGCTCGACCAGCCCTCCGCACGGCTCCGGCTGGTGTCGCCGGACGGCGCCACGGTCAAGCCGCTGCCGTCGGCGGACACCGGCGCAGCCGCGACGATTCCCCAGGGCGAGAGCGGGCGGCGCCTCGTCCTGGCCGAGTCGGCCGACTCGAGCTGGCAGGCGACCATCGACGGCGAGCCGCTGTCCGGGCAGCCCTCCGGGGGGTGGGCGCAGTCCTTCGAGGTGCCGGCGAGTGGCGGGGGGCTGACGCTCAGCCACGACGACACCGCGCGGACGCTGTGGATCATCGGCCAGTGTTTCGCCGTTCTCGTGGTGATCGTGCTCGCCCTGCCGGGCGGCCGGCGCCAGGACGACGATGATGAGAGCGAACTGCCCGAGCCTGCGGTGCCGCGGGCCCGTCGGGCGCGCACGGCCGCCCCGGTGACGGCCCCGGTTGAGGCCACTACGCCGGTGGGGGTGGGTGCCGGGCCCGGGGGAGTGGCCGCCGCGTCCCAGGCACCCTACGAGGTGGACGAGCCACTGGGGTACCTGCCCGCCTATCCGCCGCCGCCCGAGTTCCCGCTGGAGCCGCAGCACCACGAGCCGCAACAGGAGTACTCGCCGGAGCTCCTGCCGGAGCCTCCGGGGCCAGATTTCGTGCCGCCCTACGTTCCCGAGCAGCACGAGCACGTGCCTGCCGAGTACCCGCAGGAGAGCTACCCGCCTGAGGGGTATCCCCCCGCGGGCTATCCCGGCCCCCCCGAGGGTTACCCGCCGCAGCCGGAGTACCCGACTGAGAGCTACCCGGCCCAGGGCTACCAGCTTGAGGGTTACCCGCCGCAGCCGGAGTACCCGACTGAGAGCTACCCGGCCCAGGGCTACCAGCCTGAGGGTTACCCGCCGCAGCCGGAGTATGAGAGCTACCCGGCCCAGGGCTACCAGCCGCAGCCGGAGTACCCGCCCGAGTACCCCCCGTCCTATCCCGAGGGCTACCCGTCCGACGGGTACCCCGCCGAGCAGTACCCGCCCGGATACCACCCCGAGCGCACACCGGGCTACCCCGAGTACACCGGCGAGTACCCGCCCGAGTACACCGGCGAGTACCCCCCCGGATACGGCCCTGAGGTCTACCCGGAGGCCTACCCGGGGGGCCCTGCGGGCTACCCGCCACCACCGGCCGAACATCCCTACGAATACGGTGACCCCGACCAGGCCGATCACGATGACTCGGAGGAGACCGGCGTCTGGAGACAGTCGTGAAGCACGCGATAGCGCCGTTGATCATGGTGTCCGCAGTGCTCGCCGGGGGCGTGGGCTTCGCCGAGCTGACCACGCCCGGGTCCGAGCGCGCTGCGGGAGTCCGCCGGGTGCCCGTGCAGCAGGTCACGCTCGCCTGTCCGCAGCCGTCCGCCCCGCAGCTGGGCGGCGCGTCGTGGG
>JBOHCZ010000419.1:0-6261 GCA_050699195.1 Streptomycetales bacterium | reverse complement strand
CTCCAGCTCCGCGACCTTCCGCCTCAGCCGCCGAATCTCCTCATGTTGTGGGGCACCGTGGGTTCACCTCCTCTCGTGGGGTCGGGTGGGGGTGGGGGGTTCAGGTGGGGGCGTGGTCGCAGTTGCGGCACGCCCAGAACACGCCGCGCCGGGTGTGGGGCAGCGCCTCGAGTTGGCGGGCGCACCAGCGGCAGCGGCGGGTGCTGCTCATCGGCGGGTCGCCGGGTTCGCGGGCTGGTAGCCGCCGCGGCCTATCACGGGGCACAGTGGCTCGCCGTCGCGGTGGGAGTAGCGCGGTGTGGGCTGGCCGTGGGCCTGCCAGGGCACCAGGGAGGTCGGTGGGCGTTTAACGGCGGGTTCCCCGCAGCCGGGGCAGATCAGCTTCGACGCCATGGGTGGTCTCCTCTCAGTGGGTTAGGCGTTGATGCGGCCTTCGCCCGCGCAGGACGCGCAGATGTTGGTCACCGTGAACCGGGCACGGCACCGCCGGGTGTCGAGGCGCCCGCCGGGGGTGGCGCCGCTGCCGCGGCAGGTGGGGCAGCGCAGCAGGCGTGACATCGTCAGCGCCTCCGGGTGCCGGTGCCCCGGCAGGTGGGGCAGTGGTAGTGCGGCAGGTCCGGGTCCCGGCCGGTGCCTTGGCAGTCGCGGCACTCGTTGTGAATCCACACGGGTGGGTTCTCCTCATCTGGTGGGGGTTGGGGCCCCTGGCCCGGGTGGGCTGTGGCGGCTCGTGACCGGGCCAGGGGGCTTGCGCGTCAGCGCTTGTGCTTGTGCTTGCGCATCCAGATCGTGCACTCGCCGAAGCTGACACCGGTGAAGGAATCACCGCAAAGAACACAGGTCACAGTCGTCGTGGAGTTCCGGTTCTCCGCAATGACGAAGTTGGTCTTGGCCATAGCGTTTTCGCCTCCTCTCGGGGCCGGTGGGGGATTCATGTGGTGGTTAGCCGGGCGGGGCGCGTTGGGTGCGCCAGTGCTCGGCGCAGGTCTTGTGGCAAGCCACGCCTTTGCCGGGGCTGAGGAGCGTGGCGGGTTTACGGCAGAGCACGCAGGGGCGGGGTGTGGTGAGCAGGTGGGCTTTGCGCCAGTCCAGGTGCACGCGGGGGCTCATTCGTGGGTTCCTCCTTCGGGTGCGGGGGTTGGGCCCGGGTGCCGGTCGTGGGCTGTGGCGGCTCGTTGGCCGGCACCCGGGGTGGGGTGTGGGTTATCGGGGGTGGCCGTCGCCGTTGCAGCCGGCGCAGATCCGTGACGCGGCGCCGACGCGGCGGCGGTCGGTGCGTTGTCCGGTGTAGAGCAGTTCTTCGACGAGGCCGGTGCCGGCGCAGGGTCGGCACGGCAGCCGGGACGAGACCTGGGCGCGGCGGCGGGTGGGGGTGGTGGTCATCGGGTGTGTTCCTCCTCTGGGTGTCTGGGGTGGGGGGGTTAGAAGGCGTTGGTGATGGCGGTGGCGATGCCGGTGACGATTCCGCGGACCAGGTCGCCCAGGACGGTGTTGGCGGCGTAGACGCCGAGGGCCACGCCGATGGTGAGGCCGGGCCAGTCGGTGCCGCGGTGGATGAAGCAGTACCAGAGACCGACCAGCAGCAGGATTCCGATGGAGATCGTCATGGCAGGTCAGGTCCTTTCCGGGGTGGGGTGGGGCGGGGTGCGCAGCGCGGTCAACAGTTGGCCGGCCAACTGGTTGGACACCCGCAGGCGGGACCGGAGCACGTCGCGGGTGATCGGCCGGCCGTGGGTGTTGTGGTGGTCGGCGGCGAGACGTTGGGCGAACGCCACCAACTCCGGCGCCGGGGACGGACCGAACGGATCGGACGACTCGTCCCGGGACGGGGCGTGATCGTCCCCTCGGACCTGGCCGTTGGACGTGCCGGTGGCCTGCGTGGGGACCGTGGGGACGGGTCGGGGGCGGGGCGGGGCGGTCCTGGTCTCGGGGACGATCCCGGGGACGATCTGCGTCCGTGTCGGGACGGTCCCGGGTTCGTCCCGGGTCAGCGACACGGACTCGGGGCGGGCGGGGACGGGGCTGGTCGTGGGCCTGGTGGTGGGGCGGGTTTCGATGAGGCCGGCGACGGCGAGGAACGCGATCGCGGGCCAGGCCGCCATCACCTTGCCCCACGGTCCCGGGCCGGCGGTTTGCAGGTTCGCGGCGAGTGACATCGCGACCCCGAGGAGCAGGGTGGTCAGCGGCCAGGCGTAGCGGTGGGTGCGGGCGCGGCGGCGCCGGATTTCCAACCCCGAACCGATCGCCATGAGTTCGACGGAGACGGCGATCGCCCAGGCGATCCAGCCGGGCTGCCCGTGCGCGGCCGCGACGTCGCGGACATGGGTGAAACTCGCCGCGAAAGCCGCACCACCCAAAGCGAGGGCGATACCAGTCGCGGGATCAGGGCGAGCCACAGCCAGCCTCCCTTCGAAGGCAGAGCGATACGAGATCAGCGGGTGGGGGGCTCAGCGGCCGAGGTGGCGGGGTGGGCGGGGTCGGGTGAGCCGTGTTTGCCGGGGCACGTGGTGGCGGGTCATGCTGGGGTGTCCTCCCTTCCGGGGCCCCGTTGTGGGGGCACGGTGGGGGTTGGGGCCCCTGGCGTGGTGGGCTGTGGCGGCTCGTGCCGCGCCAGGGGCGTAGTCACGGGTCGGGGCAGCTGCGACCAGGCGGGGGCCAGGTGCGCGTACGCGGCGACCTGGTCGGCGGCGTGGTTGAGTGAGGTGAACGGGGTGCGGGCGCGTTGCCAGGTGCCGGCGTCGGAGCCGACGACGGCGAGGCCGGGGCGGTCGGGGCTCAGGCGGGTGGCGGCCTCCACGGCCTCGGGGGCGATGTCAGCCAGCGCCATCTCGGCGGTGGCCTGGTCGTTGACGCGGTGGCACACCCGGCCGGTGAGCTGCGCGCGGAGCATGGTCGCGCCCTTGCCCAACTCGGAGCCGAAGCGCTGCCCGCAGACCTCCAGGTACAGCCCGGCGGCGCGGCCGAGTTGGCCGATGCGCACGAGGGTGTGCACGGCGCGGTCGCGGCGGTCGGTGTCGTTCTTGGACACGGTCATGAACAGTTCGGCGACCTCGTCGACGAACACCACCACCGGCACCGGACGCGCCGCCTCGGGGAGGTGGTAGATGTCCACCGCCCCGGGGTGCGCGGCGAGGCGGTCCAGCCGCGCATCCAGCTCGACCTCCAGGGCGGTGAGCAGGTCGTCGGCCTCGTCGGGGTTGGTCGCGAGCGCGGTGAACCGGGGCGCGAACGGGGCGAGTTCGATGCCGCGTTTGCAGTCGACACCGACCAACGCGACGGGTTGGGGGGCCAACTCGTTGATGAGGGCCCGGATGTGAGTGGACTTCCCGGACTGGGTGGCGCCCATCGTCATCCGGTGCGGCACCGCGCGGAAGTCACGCAGGTAGGTGGTGCCGTCCTCGAACACCCCCACCGGCACCGCCAACAACCCGCGGCGCACCCGCGGGGGGATCTTCGGCTTACGCAGCACATCCCAGGCGACGGCGCGGAGCACCACCCGACCCGGGCGACCCGGGCGGGCGTAGACCGCGTGCACACCCCAGGCGTGGCGGAGCCGCTCACACGCCGCCTCGTAATCACTAGGGGTCTGGCCCGGGCGCAGCCGCAACGCCACCGTGAACCCGCAGCGGGTCGGGGAGAGCACCCCACGACGCGGCGGGCGGTGCCCGGCCTGGCGGCCACGCACCTTCGCAACAGCGCTGCGGACCCGCGACGGGCGCACCGCCAAACCACACGAGTCGGTGACGGTGGGCCAGGTGCCCAGCACCCGCACCGTCGCGGCCGGATACCCGAGGGCCGTCCAGTACGCCCCCGGGGCGTAGGCGCGAAGCGCCAGGCCCCCAGCCGCCACAGCGGCCGGGCCACCCAGCACAATCACCTCTGACAGATCCACCATCACACCCGGCCCTTACCGGCCGCAGTGGTGATGGACTCGGCGCGGTACCCGATCCCCGACCGGCCGTTCATCGCCCACCCGAACGCCGTCAACCCCACCACATCCACCGGCTGACCCACCGTCAGCACAGGCGGGGACCCCGAGGCCACCGTCACCTTGATCGAACGACCATGGTCATCATTCGGGATCGGCAACAGCGGAACGCCATACAACGTCCGACCCTCCGCATCCACCTTCAACTCACCCGAAGCCGGATCCTTGATCCTCGGCTCAGCATCCCCAGCCGCGATAAACCCCAGCCGAGACGTATCCACCGGAATGTTGCGCACTGTCTGCCTCCTCGTTGGAGTATCTGTCTAGGTAGACCGCTGATCGGTCTAGGGCGATAGTAGACTAGCCTAGTCTACCTGGTCAACTCTGCTGCCTAGGCAGCTAACATGGCAGGTATGCAACCCATCGACCCAACAGACAAGCGCCAGCCAAACGTTCAGATCGCAGCCTCGATCCGCGCGGCGATCCTCACTGGCGAACTTGAGCCCGGATCACAGCTCCCCACCGGCCACCAGCTAGCCAAGTCCTTCGGTGTCTCGCGGATGACCGTGCAGACCGCCATCCGAACTCTCCGAGACGAAGGCTTCGTGGACAGTCGAGCCGGCAGCGGCGTCTACGTTCGCGACGAAGCGAGTCTCCCTACCTCAGATCGGGGAGATCACCCACTGACAGGAGCAGCAGCGTTCCTGTTCGAAATGGGTCACCTGAAACAGGTCCCGCGCTCCGGCTGGCTTCTGCTCGGCATCCCCCAGCCGGAGACCGTGGCCGAGCACTCTTTTCGTGTCGGCGTGATAGGTATCGCACTAGCCACCCTGGAAGGTGCTGATGTCGGACGCACCGCTGCGCTCTGCCTCCTACACGACTCACACGAAACCAGGGTCGGCGATGTCCCCTCAGTCGGCCGTGCCTACGTGAACACGGCCATACCAGAAGCCGTGACCGCTCACCAGACATCGGCCATGCCCGATGTCATGGCTAAGGTCTTCCAGGATCTCGTCGCCGAGTACGAGGCCGCCGAGACGATCGAGTCCCAGGTCGCCCGTGACGCAGACAAGGTCGAGACCCTCCTGCAGGCCGTCGAGTACCAAGCCAGGGGGCACGGCACTACCGCCTGGCGCGAATCGTCAACAGCCGCACTACGAACCGACTCGGCGAAGCAGCTGGCACAAGCCATCAGCTCGTCTGACCCGCACGACTGGTGGGCTGTGTTCGCGGCGTCCTACCGCGAGCTGCGCGCCAGCACCCGCGGAGCCCATATCAGGGGCAAGGAGTAAGACGGCCCAGATTTGACGATGGAGCGCACCGGGCCTGAAACCACGTACGTTGACCTCAGGCGACACCCAAGACGTGAACCAACCTCATGCGGCCCTGCATGTCCCCCAGGACTTCACTTCGACGACAGGCGCAGGTGAGCAAACGCCCAGGGGCACGGTCACACGGCTACCGGGAGAAGCACCCAGATATGCCCGAATGACAGCGCAGACGCCGTGTGTTTGACAACCTTCTGTACTTCGTTAAAGGCGCTCGCGCGGCGAGCGCCAGCCCGGCCAGCGCCGGTCCATCGGCCCCTTCGCCGGGCGTGCGGCCTCTTCGGGCCGGTCCCGGCGGGGGCCGGACCCGGCGCGCCGGTCAGCGCGGAGCGTCCCTTTCTGGAAAGTGCGGATCGGTCGCCAACGCGCGTGTACTTACGACCGGGCCGTCCGGAGGCTTTACCCACCTGCCTCGCGCCGGGGCCCGAAGCGATACCCCCCAGGCTCGGGCCATGCGGGCAGGCTAGGAAGCCAGCCCGTGCGCCAGGCAAGGCTAAGGGGGGCATCGCTCCCGGCCCGATACAGGACACCGACCAAACCCTCCGAACGACCCTCACCACGGGGAGATCGCCGTTTCACGCCAAGTGATGGCAACGGCGGAAGGCAACAGGAGCGGATCAAGCTGGACGGCGAGCGCCCGACACGCCATCATCGTCCCTTAGGGAGGCGTGTGGTGCGGCTGTCCACGTCGAGCTGGGCGCAGGCACAGCACGAATGGCTCATGGTCCGCAAGGGGCTTGCCCGGATGGGGAGACGAGCATGGGTCATCAGCCTCATCTACGTAGGCCTGGTCGTCCTTGTGACGATTACTCAGACCGCCTCGGAGCTCCACAAGTACAGCCGCGGAAGGGGCACCGACACGTTCCCTCCGCTGATGCTCGCGGAGTGGGCTACCCTCCCGGGGTCCGTGATCGTCAACGAGATCCAACCCCTTTACTCGTGCAACATCCGACTCACTGCCTGTACGGGTGGGTTGCTGGTACACGCTGGACTGCTCATCGGGGC